>DATBNH010000515.1:0-6545 GCA_036554405.1 Cellvibrionaceae bacterium
TATTTCTATCAGGCGACGTTGCGGGCCCTCAACCGAGGAGGCGAGTTTACGCAGCGACTGTGCCGACCGTTCATCTTTAAGGTGGACAATTTTATCAATATGCTGAGCCAGATAAGGATTAACACGCGGCATGCGTATCAATTGTATAGCTTTAATAATACTGATAATTAACGAAATAACACCAAAAAAGATAATGGGTACAGCCCACATGCCTCCCTTGCCAACATGTGTCAAGATGCTTTCATCGCTACCGGCAATACGCGCAGCATTGCCCAAGGTGGGGTCAAGAGTCACACCCCCTGTGCCTGTCTGTCGTAATAATTGCGCCTGCTTAAGTTGCGCCCCACCGAGAACTTTAGCCACACTTAACTTGCCATGAATGTCTTTATCCAAAAGGTAACCTTGGTCATTCTGGTCATTCATAGCCAAAGTAATGGGGCCTAGCATTAATACGTCTAGAGTAACCATAGCGCCATCGGTTGCCACCACTTCAAGCGCCTGCCACTCTGGGTTCATATACTTATTCAGCCTATCAAGGCTCGTTTCCAGCAGATTGACAACCTGCTGTGGATTATTCTCACTTTCATCAGAATCAACAGCAACTGTACTAAATTCATCGGCATAACTTCTCAGGATATGCATTTGATAGCTGTTTTGTCGCTGCCATTGTTCCAGGCGCGACACCAACTGATCCAACCCCAACAATCTCTCATCACGACGGCGCTGCACAGTTTCTGCCCGCTCGCGTAACTCGGTAATAGCGGCTTCCCTGGTTTGTAGCTGTCGCCCTATGGATAGGCGCTCATCAGAAATGGATTTTTCTATTCTCTCCAGAGCCTTGCGCGAATTATCAATTCGCATTAATAATTCTTGCTGCAGCTCAGTATCTGCCTGTGCCATTGCTGGCATGGTCGCATAAGTCAAAATCGCCAACATTACTTTCACAGCCCACTTCATTGGTCTTCTTCCTTGTCAGTACTGACTGGCAATATCAAATATTCAGCCTGGGTGGGATTTTCTATCATTGCCAATAGACGTAACAACTGCTTGGCATCTACATCAATTTCACCTCGGTTGTTTTCAGTCATATGCTGCCAATGCCAACCGTTGGCATCGGCGTAGCCATAGCCAAAGCGATCAGCTGTACTGTTCACATACCAGCCCTGGGATAAGCCCATATAAATTTGTGTCACTTGTACATTTCTGAGCGATTGGTCTTCCGCTGGCAACGCCATAATATCGCGATGCACCGCAATACGCCGTTCAAACTGTTCAGCGCTTTTGCTTAATGACAGGATTTTCTCCAACTTTTCGCTGAGACTCAGCTCCTCACGATTTAATTGCTCAAGCCCCTTTTGCCAATCTTTTTCAAGTGGAGGAGGGATACGGACGGCCAGTGCCTGCAACTGGATAATCGCTCGATCAACGGCAGCCTGCATCAGGGTTTGCTGCTGCTCCAGATTTTGCTGCTCAACAGTCAACGCCTGGCGGCGCTCATCAACCTCGCTGACATCGCTTGAAGCTTCATCGAGCATTTCTTCAAGTACATTGGCCTCTCGATCAAGCAAGGTAATACGATTTTCCAGCTGTTGCTTGCGCTCATTCCAGTCAGTCACTAACTTGCCACGCTGGCTTTCAAGATTGAGCCAGGTGTTCATCAGTTTTTCCAGAGATGTAGACTCTGCCGCATGGGCCAAGAGGGGAAATAACAACACAAAAGTCAGTAAAATTCTCATTGAAATCCGTTCCATCAACCGCGCGTACGCTGGAAAAGCATTCGCTGGGCATGTTTATCGTTATATTGTCGAACAATTTATAGTCCGTTAGACTATAAATATGCGGCAACTTTGCCATAAATTGCCGAAAGGGTAAACTATTAATCTCGCCCCAGCCTAAGACAATCGGCAAGCGACACAAAGTTTTACATCCAGATGAAATATGCGTCACCCGGTAGCCATTGACCCAGCCTGAAGTCCCCGACCAGAAAAGCCAGCAAACCGGTCTGGTACCCAATGCCTGCGCAGCCAATCCTTGCTCTCTCCTTGAGTTTTCGGTTGTAACCACGTATTTTCGATAACCTCTATCTCCAGTTGCGCAGCGCAGAATTATCATGACCATCGCCCATCAGCAAACTGCACCTTCTCTACACCTTCGGCTGGCCGCTTGCCCCGACTGCGATCAATTGATCCAGGCACCCACGAACCCCGACGGTCATCTGCACTGCCCTGTGTGTCAAAAACGCCTGTTTGAGCTGGAAACTTTTACCCCCGCTGCGCCACTGGCAATAGCGCTGGCGGCGCTGATCCTGGCGGTGCCAGCCAATTTATACCCCCAGTTGGGCTTTTCGCTGTTGGGGCAGACCAACCACTATACCCTCACCGGCGGTGCCCTGCACTTAATGGAACAAGGCTTTTGGTGGGTGGGTTCACTGGTGTTGGCGGGTACCGTTATAGCACCACTGTTATTGCTACTGTTAATAACCAGCGCCTCAGTGACGTGGTATTTACGCTTACCGTCGGGCTATTTAAAATTTCTGCTGCGCAGTTATCAACATTTAGTAAACTGGGCAATGCTTGATGTGTATCTGTTGTCGGTGATTGTCTCTGTGGTCAAACTGAAAACCATGGGGCAATTGGATTTCACCCTCGGATTTTACTGTTTTATTGCCATGATGCTGCTCACCTCCGCGGCCGTGGTGGCATTTAAAACCGGTCCCTTCTGGGATCTGCTGGAGCATGCCCCTCATGCGCGCCATTGACGCCGGCCTCGCCCGCTGCTCCATGTGTAGCAAGGTTTCTGCTCGCCCGCCTGCGGGGGCTTTTGTCTGCAGCCGCTGTCAAACGCCTCTTTATTTTCGCGAGAATCACGCCATCTCTCGCGCCTGGGCCTTTTTACTTACCGCCTGCGTTATGCTGATTCCAGCGAATCTCTACCCGATTATGACCGTAGCTCAAGTCGATTCACGCACCACCAGCACTATTCTCGGTGGTATCGTCGATCTGGCTCAAAATGATATGTTGCCCATAGCCATAGTAGTGTTTATTGCCAGTATTGCCGTGCCGATCTTCAAGATTATAGGCATAGCTATACTGCTGGTAATAGTACAGCGCCAGCGTCCGGTGAATAAAAGCCAGTCCACGTTTATGTACCGTTTTATCGACATAATCGGGCGCTGGTCTATGCTCGATCTGTTTGTTATTTCTATTCTGGTATCTCTGGTGAGCTTTGGTAATATCGCCAGTATCGAAGTTAATCTGGGTGCCACAGCATTTGGGGCGGTGGTGGTTTTAACCCTATTGGCTGCCGAAAGTTTTGACCCGCGTCTAATCTGGGATTTGCAGGAGCAACAAAATGAGTGATCAACCCTCGGTGGATAAAGCCACCCCTGCCTACGCGGTAAACCGCAAGCGCAGTATTTCCGCTGTGTGGTTATTGCCACTTTTTGCGGTAATTCTGGGCGGGTGGCTGGCTTATAAGCATTTTACCGAGGCGGGCGTAAATATCGTGATCACCTTCCCCTCCGGCGAAGGCATGGTAGCGGGCAAAACCGAGGTGCGCTATAAAGGCATAACCGTGGGCACGGTAACCGAACTGAATGTACAGCCCGACCTCAACAGCGTGGCGGCCTATGTAACCATGAGCCGTCATACGGAGACTGTACTGCGCGAGAATACACGTTTTTGGTTGGTTAAACCTGAACTCAGCTTTGCCGGGGTGCAAGGCTTGGATACATTGATTACCGGCAATTATATTGCTATGCGACCGGGCGAGAGTGGTTCGCGTCGTTTTGTATTTAAAGCCCTAAACGAAGCGCCACCACCTGAGCCTGGCGCAGGAGATTTGCAATTTTCAATTATCTCAAACGATGTTGGCTCACTGCATGCGGGTTCACCTATTCACTACCGCAAAATGCAGGTGGGGAAAATAGTCGACTACGCCTTAAGCGAAGATCGCAATCATGTGATTTTTCAAGCGCATATCCACAGTGACTATACCGACCTTCTACACGAAAAATCACGTTTCTGGAATACCAGCGGTATTTCTATCAGCGGCGATTTAAACAGCGTTGAGTTCGATACCGACTCTTTGGCCTCGATTATTCTTGGCGGTATTTCATTTGACAATCCCGCCAATCAGGATCCGGGAGAGGCAGCGCAAAACGGCAGTGTTTTTACCCTGCACGAAAATTACGCCAAAGCCCGCACAGGTATTTTAATTGACGTAGAGTTCTCTACAGCCGAAGGACTCAGAACCGACCACACCGAGGTGCGTTACAAAGGAATTACTGTTGGTAAAATTATTTCACTGGATATGAAGGATGATTTTAGTGGTGTCGTCGCCAGCATCAGCATTGACCCCCTGGCGGAGATAAAACTGAATGAGTCCACTGACTTCTGGCTGTCGCAACCGCAAATATCTTTGTCACGCATTTCGGGGCTAAGCACATTGCTCACCGGCAGTCACATTGACATGCGTTTTCAACCGGACAGTGACAGTGCCCAACGGGTATCATTTAAAGCGCTACCAGAGGCGCCGCCACCCACTAAAAACAAACCGGGACTATATATCACTCTTTTGGCCAAAGAGCTGGAAGGCATTGGGCGCGACAGTGAAATTTATTTTCGCAACGTGAGCATTGGCCGCGTAATTGATTATCGGCTAAATGAACAACGCGATCAGGTGCTTATCGATGTGCATATACCACCCCGTTTCGCCGAACTGATCAGCGAGGATGCACGCTTTTACCAGTCCAGCGGGGTAAAGCTGGAGGCTAGCTTGCAAGGCATTACGGTAAATAGCGAATCACTCGCCAGCATTTTACGCGGCGGCATAGGTTTGTACCTGCCCGAAGGTGCCGCCAGTAACACGCAGGTCGAAAACCACCAGAACTTTGTTCTGTACAAGTCTTTAGAGGCCGCCAGTGTCAAAGGCATCGACATAGAAATTTATTTTAGCGAATCTAACAACCTCAAGGCCGGGGCCGATATTCGCTACCTGGGCGTCAACATCGGCAAAGTGGAACGAGTGAGCCTCAATCATCCTGAATCAGGCGTAACCGTGCACGCCATACTGGAGCCCAAGGCGAGCGCCTTTGCAACGGCAGATTCCAGTTTCTGGCGAGTTAAACCGCAGTTCAGTCTTGCCGGTGTGGCCAACTTAAGCACACTGGTATTTGGTGAATACCTGGCTGCCGAGCCGGGCAGTGGCGTGGGGCGGCAGCACACGTTTGTGGGTAAACAATTCCCACCGGAGGAAAATCCCAGCCATCAGGGGTTATCGCTCAAATTGCAAGCCAGCTCTCTGGCCTCGCTCAAAGAAGGCAAAACCGTTTTTTACCGAGAGATTCCCGTAGGCGAAATACGCGGCTTTGAATTGGCCGAGGATGCCCGCCATGTGAATATTTATGTGCATATAGACCCCGCCTACACCACACTGGTGCGCAGCAACAGTGTATTTTGGAACACCACCGGTATTGACTTTGATTTCAGCTGGTTTTCTGGTGCCAAGCTGCGTACCGGCTCGGTGCAATCGTTGATCGCCGGAGGCATAGCTTTCGCCACCCCCACCGAGGCGGGGCAGGAAATTACCAATGGCCAGGTCTTCACCCTGCACGAAGCACCAAAAGAAGAGTGGCTTAAATGGCAACCCTCTCTACCCTGGGGTAAAGAACCGTAGGTTGGATAAGCCCCGCGTCAGCCAACACATGTCGGACGCTGGCCGTCTGGAGTCGGATGCAGAACGAAGAACGAAGAACGAAGAACGAAGAACGAAGAACGAAGAACGAAGAAATTAGACACCTAATCCTTAACCGTGTCTACTTTTTTTGGGGTCATTCCACAGCCAACGACATCCATTACCCGTCTTCCGTTCCCCATCCCCCGTTTACCATTCCTCTAGCGTCAGACTTCTGGCATCAGACATCCAGCGCCCCTAAAACAACCCCAACTGCCGGTCAGTAATAGCGGTAAAGCTGTCGTTTACAAAATGCAATATGGCATCCGCCACAGGCATTAATTGCCGGTCAATGTAGTGCTGATAATCCAATGGACTCTGGCGGTACTGAGCGGGCTCGGCGCCCTGGGTGGTTATAACATAGTCTATCCAATCGCCGCGCCGCATGAGCGTGCCTTGGTGCACTGATTGCTTGCGTGCCGCCTGAACATGCGGGGGAATATTTTTTTGATATTCATTCAGTTTACGACGCAGGCGTTTGCGGTAAATCAGCTGCGCATCGCTCTTGCCAGCCAGCAGTTTATGAACAGTTTCACGCACAAATGGCTGATAACTTTCCCCGGCAAAAATCTTACTGTACAGCGTTAATTGAAAATCCTTGGCCAGCCGGGTCCAATCGGTGCGTACGTTTTCCAGACCCTTAAACACCAGTTCACGCCTGCCCTTATTTTCCACCACACCGGCATAGCGCTTTTTGGTACCCAGCTCCGAGCCCCGCAGTGTGGGCATTAAAAAACGCAGGTAGTGAGTCTCAAATTGAATTTCCAGTGCACTGGTAATATTCAGCTGCTCTCCCAGCGTCTGTTGCCACC
>DATBNH010000519.1:0-2501 GCA_036554405.1 Cellvibrionaceae bacterium
TACTGACCCGCGCTTTTACCCCTGTGCATCTGCAGGTGGTTAACGAGAGTCATATGCACTCGGTGCCGGCCAACTCCGAAACCCATTTTAAGGTGACACTGGTCAGCCCGGTCTTTGCCGAGCAGCGCCAGGTGCAGCGGCATCAGGCCGTTTATCGAGTGCTGGCGGCCGAATTAGCCGCTTCTGTTCATGCCCTGGCACTGCACACTTTTTCGCCACAAGAGTGGCATCAAGCCGGTAGGGTACCAGCATCGCCTAATTGCCTGGGGGGAGGCAAACAGAGCTGACCTGGTTACTTTTTATGCGCTATAATGCGCGCCTTTTACTACCCCGTCGATTTTCGGCCTTTATTCAACCGTCTAAATTGCCATTGTTATGAATCAAATTATTGTTGCTGCGCTGTATAAATTTGTCTCGCTGCCCGATTTTGAGGTGTTAAGTGAACCCCTCAAAGACGAGTGTCTGCGCCTGGGGCTGAAAGGCACTTTGTTATTAGCCGAAGAGGGTATTAATGGCACGGTTTCGGGTGATCGCAAGGGTATTGACGGACTGCTGGCCTATCTTAAAGCCGATAGCCGTTTTGTCGGTTTGGAACACAAGGAGTCCCTATACGACGAGCAGCCGTTTTATCGCATGAAGGTAAAGCTCAAAAAAGAGATTGTCAGTATGGGGGTCGAGGGCATTGACCCCAATCATATTGTCGGTACCTATGTAAAACCCGCGGATTGGAATGCTTTGATCAGCGATCCGGAAGTGCTGGTGGTGGACACCCGCAATCACTACGAGTATGCCATCGGCACCTTTGCCCGCGCAATTGACCCTGAAACCGAGACTTTTCGCGAATTTCCAGCTTATGTAAAACAGCATCTGGATCCGGCTCAACATAAAAAAGTAGCGATGTTTTGCACCGGCGGAATTCGCTGTGAAAAAGCCACGGCCTTTATGAAAGAGCAGGGTTTTAACGAGGTTTATCATCTTGAAGGTGGCATTCTTAAATACCTTGAACAGGTGCCCGCCGAGCAGAGTTTGTGGCAGGGTGAATGCTTTGTGTTTGATAACCGTGTGGCGGTCGATCATGAGCTTCAAAAAGGCTCTTATGATCAGTGTCATGGTTGCCGTCATCCCATTACCGAACAAGACAAGCAATCACCCCTGTATATGCAGGGCGTTAGCTGCCCGCGCTGTCACGATAAGCTTACGGATTTGCAGAAATTGCGCTTCGCCGAGCGACAAAAGCAAATAGGCTTGGCGCGAGCCCGTAATCAGGTGCATTTGGGCGCGCCACCCCCGGCCAGACAACAACAGGGTTGATACGCATGTTAATCATTCTGTCATATTCTGGTATTACCCTGTGGCGCACTTGATTGGCTACATTTATACTGACAAGCCTGCTTATTTTACGGGTATACAGATATGATCGATTACAACGCATGGACAGTTGACCTTTTGACGGGAACTGCTCGCCATGCCAGTGGTGCTATTATTCAGGTTGAGGGGGATGTCGCTAGCCCCTCTGCTGTAGATCCCAGCCATTTCCCTAAACAGTTGGATTTTATGCAGCAGGCGCGCCTGTTGCGCACGGGTATGGAAGCATTAGCCGAAGCCGCTCGCCAGCAAGCGCCCGGTTCTAAGCTGCCAGGCGTTAAAAGTTCGGTGGTTGAGGCGTTGGAAGAGCAGGCAAAAATGTTTGCCGAGCGCCCGGATAAACCCAAGCGCCCGGTATTATCACGCAAGAAAACCCCGGCGTAATACCGAGGTTTTACCCATTAACGAATGACTAACTGGCCGCGTAACTGCAAATCGGTTTTGTGTTTTTCCAGTTCATTGAATAACGTATCGAAACGCTGCTCGGCAACATCGATGCCGCTGGTCACGGTCACACTGCGATCACCGTTATAAATCATGCCGTTGAGCTGGCCGGTTACCCGATCTATAGCGGTAAAGATAACTTCAGTGGTTTCCTCATTGCGAAAAACGCGCCCTTGCCCGGTTAGTCTCAGGTACTCGTCACATTCAATCAGCCATTCTTTACGCTGTTCAAGCAGTTTGCGGATATTATTCATGCCGCCCTTGTGGCCACTCAGCAAATGATCGCTGCGATACTTTTCAAGATCCTTGATATCGCGCAACAGGAAGTCATTGCTGGTGGTTTTACAGAAGTCTGCATTGAGGTAACCCGGGAAACTGACCCCGTGTTCCTGCATCGCTTTTTCGCGTTTACATGTCTCATCACAGGCCAGAGATTGAGCCGACCAGACTACGAGCGCAAAGAATGCGATAAAAAGTTTCATAAAAATGTCACCTCAGGTATCTTTTTTGTTATGTGAGTCACAGTCTCGGTATAAGTTAATTGCTTGTCAAGGTCAAGTTGATCTGTGTTTTTTAGGGGTTATATTCTAAAAAAATTAATAAATACGGTTTTAATTTCATTTAGATATATGTCACTTCAGGCCAAGGCCCTGCCCACCAGGCTGCTCATGGCAGGTGCTAGCGGCAGGGTA
>DATBNH010000537.1:0-4053 GCA_036554405.1 Cellvibrionaceae bacterium
ACTACAAGGCCAGCAGTCGTACCGACAGTGCTTTTTGGCGGCACTGCCGAGAGATGGCTATTCCCGATACCCTGGCCCACAAAATGGAAATTTTCGCCAGCCGTGGACACCTGGTGATGTATGAACCCGAGGCCTTCGAAAAAGAGAGCTGGGTTACCATGTATATGGGCTTTGATAAAGCCGCCATGCGCTACGATCCTCGTGCCGATGCTATGGCACTGGAGGACTTGAAAAAACAATTGCAGGCCATGCAACAGGCGATTCAAGCCGCGGCAAGGGGCGCCATAAGTCACGATGAATTTATCGCGCGCCACTGTGCGGCCCAGAGTTAGCGCCCATTCAGGTGCGCTCGCCCGTTACTCCGCCTCGCCGCCAAAGGCTTTTATCAGAGCATCAATAAAAGCTGTGAGTTGCAGCGTCATAATGGCAAAATCACAATCAAATTGTTCGGCCTGGGTTTCAGGATTGCCGTCATTGGCCTGTTCGATCAGGGTGTCGGCGAACTTCAGGCGCTTGCATGCCAGCTGTTCGTCAATAATACAGCTGACCGCTTCATTAAAGTGAATGGCCAATTGATTAACATACATGCCATCATCCAGGTGTTGGTGTAATTGTTCATCACTCAGATCAATCTTTTTCCCGCGGATAATGCGCTCGTCACTGCTGGCTTTAAGCTCGCATTCGTCACCAAGGGTGATATCCTTGGGCAGGTCCTGTTGGCGCAGCCAATGAGTCATTACCGATGTGGCTGGGTCGCGCGGGGTCAGAGGTACTGCGGGCAGGCTGCCCAATGCTTCGCGTAGGGAGCTGAGTAATTCTTCGGCGCGGTTGGCGCTGGCACTGTTGACCACGATCAGTCGGTTTTTACTGTCAATATAGGCGTAGTCAACGGCGGATTTACTAAAGGCCTGGGGCAGCATCGAGAAGATGATTTCATCTTTCAGGGTATCGCGTTCCTTGCGGCCCACTGGGCGCCCCTCGGTATGTTTAATCTCGCGGAGCTTTTCCTCCAGCTTTTCTTTGATTACGCCAGCGGGAAGTATTTTATCCTGACGTTTGGCGCTGATCATAATATAGCCATTGGCCGCATGGGTCAGTGATTCACCTTCGGGGCCGAGCGGTGATACCCAGCCTGTGCGGCGCATATCCATTTTGCCACAGGGAGTAAATTCGGCTGCCGAGAGCTTTTCTGCCAGGGCTTCGGGGGTGAGGGTGAAGGCTTCGCCAAGCCGGTAAATACGCAAATTTTTAAACCACATAAAGCAGATCCGCAACAGAGAGTAAAAGCAGCAGGAGTGTACCAGAAACCGATTCGGCATTGAGGATTGTTGCCGGATTAGGCCGTTGGCCGTGATCGTCCGAAAATAGTACCAGAGCGTCGATTTAGCGCCTACCCGTTCTTGTTTTCTGATCAGGAAGTGTAAATATCACCGTTAGAGCTTTTTTAGTACCGCAATCTCTGGAACACTGGTAGCTATCAACAATAAACAGGAGACTTTGCCATGAAAAAATGGATGGGCCTTGCGGCTCTAATCTGCGTACCCGGTGCTTTGGCAGCGCCAGAGCTGGGCGAGCCCTTGTGGGAAACAGGGGAGTTACGTACGCCAGAGTCGGTTCTGGTGCACACGCTGGACGGCCAGACAGTCTTGCTGGTGTCTGAAATTGAAGGCGACCCTACCGGTGCTGATGGTGAGGGAGGGATCGCTCTGTTGGGCGCTGATGGCAGCATGATTGATCAAGACTTCGTTCGCGGCCTCAGCGCGCCCAAAGGCATGGCTGTGCACGGCAGTGCGCTGTATGTATCGGATATTGACAAGTTGGTCGCTATCGATTTGGTGACCCGCAAGATTGTGGCGCGTTATCCGGTAGCCGATGCGGTGTTTTTAAATGATGTAGCGGTGGATGCCGAGGGCGTGGTGTATGTCTCTGATACCCGTACCGGCAAGGTACATCGCCTTATCGATGGCGTTATTGATACCTACCTCGAAGGGCTTGATGGCGCTAATGGTCTTTATGTGGATGGCGATGCGCTCTATATTGGCGCAGGCCCCCGTCTACTTGTGGCGCGTGCTGGCGAGGTGAGCCCTGTGGCTGAGGGCTTTGGCGATGGCATTGATGGTGTGGAGGCGCTGGCAGAAGGCGGTTTTATTGTTACCTGCTGGGTAGGGCTGGTTTACCACGTCAGTGACGAGGGTGAGGTAACACGTTTACGCGATACCCGTGATCCGCAAATGAACACCGCTGATATTGGTTATGATCCCCGCACCAACAGACTTTACATCCCCACCTTTTTTACCAATAGCGTGCGTGCCTACGCGCTCTAATGGTCTGGCTCTGCCGTCTTTGGGCGGCGGAGTTACCCCCTTACTATAAAACTTTGCCGGTTTTTTTAAGTAACGCTTGACAACGTTGTCCGGCGGGGCTAAGGTTGGCTTATTGACAACGTTGTCTGGTCTTGGCTTTCAGGTAGATAGCAACGGGGTAATGATTTTGACGGGCGGCAATTTTTATGGGCGTTTAAATTGCGGCCAGTCAAATCATCATGCAAGGGCTGCATGATGCATGCAACGGATTGTTTAAGTCATCTATCATGGCTCTCCTTGTGGCTGATGCCTGTTGGCATCAGCCACTTTTTTAACGGTGGTGATAGAATCCAAAGGCTGTACTCGATTTATTGACCCGGTTGGCGCATCATCGCTACCAACGGGGATAGGCAAAATAGTGATAAGAGGTAACACATGGGGAAAATGCCGGCCGATTGTGGCGCACTTTATCTTGGCATTGACGGTGGCGGCACCAAGTGCCGGGCGTTACTGATGGATGCTGACAGCAGAGTGTTGGGTGTGGGCAATGGTGGCCCTGCCAATCCTTATCATGGTGTGGCACGTGCGTTGGAGTCTATCGACAATGCGGCCGATAGTGCTTTGCGTGATGCCGGTCTGGCGCTCGAAGTTAAGTCGCAATTGATAGCGGGCCTGGGCCTTGCCGGTGTCAATCTTCCCAGTATTTATCAAATCGTTAATCAATGGCAGCACCCGTTCGCGGCGCAATACCTCACGACCGATTTGCACATAGCCTGTATAGCCGCTCATGCCAGCGTCGATGGCGCAGTGATTGTGGCCGGTACCGGCTCCTGTGGTTTTTCTTATGTGGATGGACAATCGCTAATCCTGGGCGCCCATGGTTTTCCCTGTGGCGATGTGGGCAGTGGTGCCTGGATAGGCCTTGAGGCGGTTAAAGCGGTATTGCTGGATTCCGACGCTCTGGGTCCTGCAACCGCATTGACTGATCTTTTGGCCGAACAACTGCAGGCCCGTGGATTAATGATTGTCGAGCGCTTAAGTGGAGCAAAGTCTAGCGATTATGCCAAATTGGCCCCACTGGTTTTTCATGCCGCCGATGCAGGCGATCAAGTAGCGTTAGGCATTGTCCATCAAGGCGCCGACTATCTGAGCAAGGTGGCGCAAAGGCTATGGACAACAAAGCCGCCGCGCATGGCTATGCTCGGTGGTGTTGCCAAGCGCATTGTCGATTGGATGGATAAAGATGTGGTGGCAAAAATGTCGCCGCCACTGAATCCGCCGGAATACGGTGCTGTACATTATGCGCGTTCGCAGCATCTGGCACACAGTCACACCAGCGCCTAAGCCGCTATAATAACAGGTAATTAATTATGCAAACGACTCAGTCCTTACCGCAAAAAAACAGTAATTTTTTACCCATGGCCATTATTGGCGGTTTGTTTTTTATTTTTGGCTTTGTTACCTGGCTCAATGGCGCACTGATTCCTTTTTTACAAACCATATGCGATTTAACCGCTTTTCAGGCGATGCTGGTCGCTTCGGCTTTTTATGCGGCCTATACGATTATGGCGTTACCCATGTCGTATATTATTGAAAAAACCGGTTATAAAAATGGTATGAGTCTCGGTTTGTTTATTGTCGCAGCAGGGGCATTGATTTTTATTCCCGCCGCGTATGGTCGAGACTTCACGATTTTTTTACTGGCGCAGTTTGTGGTGGGCTCGGGGCTGACAATTTTACAAACTGCATC
>DATBNH010000543.1:0-7370 GCA_036554405.1 Cellvibrionaceae bacterium
TCAGGAAGAGCGCGGTATTAAACTGGATGTTAAAGGTGCTCCGGCCAGTGCTTTTGTCGATGGGCGTATGATTCGCGGTGTCAGTGAACATTTATTTGCGGTGTTGCGCGATGTAATTTTTGCCAACAATGCCAATCAGCAAGCCAGCCAATGTGAGGGTGCCAGCGCCGATGCCATCACCGATGGTGTTTTTCATATGCTGCGCAATGCCAATGTCATTCGCCCCAAAGTCGACCCCAATGTGGTGGTCTGCTGGGGCGGCCACTCCATCAGTGTGGTCGAGTATGACTACACCAAAAAAGTGGGCTATGAGATGGGGCTGCGCGGCATGGATATTTGCACCGGCTGCGGCCCTGGCGCTATGAAAGGCCCCATGAAAGGCGCCACTATTGGTCACGCCAAGCAACGGCTCGGCTTTGGGCGCTATATCGGTATTACTGAACCCGGCATTATCGCCGCCGAGGCCCCCAACCCCATTGTCAATGAACTGACTATTATGCCGGACATAGAAAAACGGCTAGAGGCTTTTGTGCGCGCCGGACACGGTATTGTAGTCTTTCCAGGCGGCGCCGGCACCGCCGAGGAGATTTTGTATATTCTGGGTATTCTACTACACCCGGGCAATGCACCCCTGCCCTTTCCACTGATCTTTACCGGTCCCGCCTCCAGTGCCCCCTACTTTGAGCAAATTGATCAGTTTATCGGGGTGACACTGGGCGCCGAGGCGCAATCGCTCTACACCATTGTTATCGATGACCCGCAAACCGTCGCCAAAGCGATGCTTCAGGGCATTGCCGATGTACGCGCTTTTCGCAAACGTACCGATGACGCCTACTATTTCAATTGGCAGCTGACCATAGCGCCCGAATTTCAACAACCCTTTGTACCCACCCATGCCAATATGGCTGCTCTGGCTCTGCATAAAAATCAGCCAACGCACATGCTGGCGGCCAATTTACGACGGGCTTTTTCCGGTATTGTCGCGGGCAATGTTAAAGATGAAGGTATCAGGACGATTGAACAACACGGCCTGTTTGAAATTAACGGCGACCCAGAGATACTGGAACCGGTGGATAAACTGCTGGAGTCTTTCCGTGAACAGAGCCGCATGAAGCTGCCGGGCAGTGTGTATAAGCCCTGTTACCGGATTATGCGTTAGCCGCACTGTTAAGGTTAACAATCTTTGTCAGTCATATCCTACAAGCCGCAGAGACGATCACCTCTGGCTTGGCCACCTTACTCGCGACACAATAGCTGCATATGGAAGCGACAGGACAATCATCCAGGACGGATCACAAGGATTTGCCAAGGTGGCCGGGAGCAAATTTAACAACAGGGAACGGAAGGAGAGATTCGCCAGGATGAATGAATCCCGATGGGAACAGATTTATCACAGGATGTTGTAAACGGTAAAGGAAGACCTGTTTTCAAACAAAACATACAAGAGCCTTAAGGCTCTTTTTTTGGCTTGAAATAAGGGGATGGCGCTTAAAAATTTTCAGCCAGGTATTGTTTGGCTAGACGTGAGGCATCGCTGGAGCTTGCTGCAACAATACTCAACAACTCGCGGGCGCGGTCATTTTGACCCTGTAAGTGATAAACGCGGCCGAGCTTGAACTGCGCATCATGTACTTTACGACTTTCGGGAAACTCTCGCAGCAAATCACCAAACCACTGTTCGGCACTACTCAAATCATCTTTTAACAAGTAAATCTCACCCAGCCAATAATAGCTGTTACCAGCGTATTCACCTCTTGGATAAGCTTGTAAATGAGATTTAAAAGCCTCGATAGACTGGTCTATTTTGCGCTGTCTGAGTAACTCATAGGCACTACTGTATATATCAGATTCGCTGGCATCTGTACTGATGGATGAAGCCGTAGCCGCTAATGGGTTCGGATTGTTGTCCATTGCCGAAGGGGCGATACTGGAAGTGGGCGCA
The DNA here is from genome assembly GCA_036554405.1 of Cellvibrionaceae bacterium. Classification (GTDB taxonomy): domain Bacteria; phylum Pseudomonadota; class Gammaproteobacteria; order Pseudomonadales; family Cellvibrionaceae; genus Gilvimarinus. The sequence goes on from DATBNH010000543.1 coordinate 1,943, forward strand.
GGTAAGGCGCCAGTTGTAGTGCCGGTGTTACCACCACGGGTCAGCGCACTGACGCGGCGATCCAGGTCGAGGTAATCATCCATGCGCTGCTGCTTGAGGCGACTGAGTTCGTGAGCCTGCTCTTCTACCAGGCCACGTAGCTCCATCACTTCTTGCTGCAGAATCTGTAGCTGATAATAGGTTTCAACTTGCTGAGTGGTGCTAGTAGACTCGCTCGCCGCACGCTGCGGCGAGGAGTCGACCACCTGAACCTGAGCCTGAGCTGTGCCCGCGATAAACAGTGCTACGGACAATAGCGACAGGATTTTACTCATGTTCAGCCTCTTTTACTTAGTACTTGATTTCAACACGACGGTTTTTACTGTAAGCCGATTCGTTACTACCGGTTTGCAGAGGACGTTCTTCGCCGTAGCTAACCACTTCCAGAGAGCTGCGGTTAACGCCTTGCAGCACCAGGAAGTCACGCACAGCATTGGCACGACGCTCGCCCAGAGCCATGTTGTACTCGCGTGAACCACGCTCGTCAGCATGGCCTTCCAGGCGCACATTGTCGCTGGAATTGCGCAGGCGTTCGGCGTGAGCCAGCAACAAAGAGCGAGTTGCTGGCAAAAGTACAGCTTGATCAAAGTCAAAATAAACGATTGTTTCAAGAGCTTGCTGCGACTCTGACGAGCCATCGCTGCTACCCAGAGAACCACCACTGGCTGTGCCGGTGCTTACACCGCCAGAACCCGCCGCATCTGAGTCGTCAGTGGTGCTGGTGCTGGAACAACCTGCAAGGAAGGCCAAAACAAAAGCCACACTCAAGCCCTGCTTCAATACTTTTGTAATCATAATCGACTCCGATCTGAAATTGTTGATTTTAAGTAACTGCGTTAAGTAGTTGCGCTCAATTAAAAAACGGCGACCAAGCAGGCTCTCTAACATCGCCCTGCTTGGATGGTAAACGGTATCTGGTGCCTGCATCCAAAGATACGGCGGCCAGTATACCCTTTCCCCCAAACCGTGTCGCGTACAGCAACATGGCACCATTAGGCGCTATCGTAGGTGATTCATCAAGGTTTGTCTCGGTCAGAATACGCAAATCGCCGGTTTTAAGGTCCTGTGCTGCTATATGGAACACCCCGTTTCGCTGATGCACCATAACTAACGTTCTACCATCCCTCGACACTCGCCCACGGGCATTGTACTCGCCGTCAAAGGTTAAGCGTTCTACCCGTCCCGTGGCAAGTGTTACCTGATAAATTTGTGGTTTTCCTCCACGATTTGAGGTAAAAACAATACCACTGCCATCCGCATTCCAGCTCGGCTCGGTATCAATGGCGTAATGATTGGTAAGTCGGGTCAACTCCCGAGAGCGCAAATCGAGACTGTAAATTTCTGGATTGCCATCCTTGGAAAGCACCAGCGCAAGTTTTTGCCCGTCTGGCGAGAAGGCCGGAGCGCCGTTAAGACCACTAAAATCCGTCAACTGCTCGCGCTGGCCGGTGGCCAGGTTCTGTATAAATACCGCCGGACGCGTAGTTTCGAAGGAAACATAAGCCACACTGCGACCATCGGGAGACCAGGCCGGGGATAATAACGGCTGCTCGGACTCCAGCAAAATCCGCGGGCGCGCACCATCAGCATCGGCCAGCATCAAACGATAGTTATCTGGGCGACCAGCATTCTGGAAGGCTTCTACGTAGACAATCTGGGTGGAAAAAGCACCGCGAATACCGGTAATACTCTCGTAAACCTTATCGCTGATGTGGTGAGCAATATCACGCAACTGTTCAGCACTGCCATCTACCCGGCCCCCACTGATCAGTTTGCGCTGACCAAGCACATCAAATAGCTCATAAACCGCGTAATAGCGACCATCGCGCTGCTCAATATTACCGATAAGCAGATACTCGGTACCCATCACTCGCCAATCGCGATAAAATACATCGGCCTCGCTGGATGGGAAAGACAACATATTACTGCGTGGCACCGGTGCGAATTGGCCACTTCGCTCAAGGTTTGCCGCCACAATTTTGCTAATATCTTCGTCTAAGGGCCGCGATCCACTCCAACCTATAGGTACAACAGCAATACGCGTGGGATTATCGACCCCTTTGGTAATTTCAATGGTTAACTGGGCCGATGCCAGTTGGGCCAAAAAAAACAGCACCAATACACTTAAAAATCTCACAATCGTAAGTCCTCTGGGGTAAAAATCAATTTGACTTGGCGAAATTGTTGCTCGAACAATTCCGGCGGCATTTGTTGCAACTCGCTAAAGCGATCAACCCGACGTACAGCCTGCTCGGCGGCCCGATCAAAAGCCCCATCACCACTGCTACGGGTAACAGTAACACTGACCACCTGCCCTGTAGGCACCAGATGAATCAGCAGTTCCGCACTCATACCTCGGCGCGCCGAGGGCGGGCGGCTCCAGTTACTCTCAATACGCTGACGTATAATGGCCATATAACTTTGCGTTTGTGTGGCCGCTAGTTCCGCCGCCTGGCGCGCTTGCTCGGCGGCCTCTGCCTGCTCAACCCGCCGCTGTTCGGCTTCACGCTGCTCACGCTCGGCTTGTTGACGCGCCTGCTCGGCTTCTGCCCGGCGGCGCTCCGCCTGCTGCTCTTCCTGTCGTTTGCGTTCGGCTTCACGTTTTCTTTTGTCGGCTGCGGTCTGCTCTCGATCACGCTGTTGCTGCTGCCGCCGCGCTTCGGCCTCACGCGCCCGCCGCGCCGCTTCTTCCTGCTCGCGTTGTAACTCCCGCTGACGGGTTAAATCAATCACCTGACGCTCGGGCTCTGCCGGAGCTGCCGCCGAGGTATCGGTGGCGGTCATTTGTATCAGCGAAGCCTCAATATGCTGTGGCCGGAAAACCCGAGGGGTATGTTCATTAGTTGCCTCCCACCCCCAGGTGACCAACACCATTATCGCCCCATGCATGACCAGACTGAACACAATGGGCAGGGAAATAAAGCGCGAGCCTTTCATAAAATTCGCCATAATTTCCCGGCTACTGCGGCGGATCGGTTACCAGGCCCACCGAGGTGGCACCGGCACTTTGCAAGCGTGTCATCAGTGACACCACCCGACCATAGTCCACTGCGCTATCGCCCCATACCAGTACCGCTGTTTGCGGATTTTCGGCCAGCACTTTTTCTACCATACCGGTAATCACATCCAGCGGTTTACTCTGCTTGGGTTCACCACCTAGCTCAATAAAATAATTGCCCGCCTGGTCAATAGACACAATCAACGGCTCATCGCTCTGCTCGTCAATGGGCGCCGAAGGCGCCTGGGGTAAATCCACTTTCACACCCTGCATCAACATGGGGGCCGTCACCATAAACACCACCAGCAACACCAGCATCACGTCGATATAGGGCACGACGTTAATCTCTGCCATGGGCTTTTTTTTCACTTTGGGACCAAAAGCGGCCATACGCTAACCTGTTTTACAATGAATGATTCAAAACTTACGAAGAAACCTGTTTGCTGTGCACCTGCCGGTGCAAAATGGCCGAAAACTCTTCGGCAAAGGTCTGGTAGTGATTTTCCAGGGTTTCGGCACGCGCCGAAAAGCGGTTATAAGCAAGCACTGCGGGAATTGCGGCAAACAAGCCCATGGCGGTTGCCACCAACGCCTCGGCAATACCCGGTGCCACCGTGGCCAGTGTGGCCTGATGCACATTGGCCAAGCCGCGGAAGGAGTTCATAATCCCCCAGACTGTACCAAATAAGCCCACATAGGGGCTGACCGAGGCGACGCTGGCGAGAAATGGTAGGTTCGCCTCCAGCTTTTCCTGCTCGCGGGATAAGGCCACTCGCATAGCGCGCTGACAGGCTTCCATGACCGCATCGGAATCGACACCGGTTTGTGCACGCAAACGCATAAATTCTTTAAACCCGGCGCGAAAGACATTTTCCACCCCTTCGCCGGTGCGTCCATTACTCTGCCGATACAACTGATTGAGATCGATACCCGACCAGAATTGCTTTTCAAACGATAAAAATCGCGCCCGCGCCTGGCGCTGATACATGCCATTTTGGAAAATCATTACCCAGGAGACCACCGAGGCCAGAAACAACAGCGCCATAACCAGCTGTACCAGCAGGCTGGCCTGCACCATAAGACTCCAAATCGACATAGTATTTTCAGCGGGCATAAGGGCAATGAACTCTTGTTAGTCAGCAATCAGGGTGGTGGCTATTTTTTCACGCATTGCAGCTGGAATAGCTGCAGGGCGCATGGTTTCGGCGGTAACGCAGGCGATGCGGATTAGACCCGCACACAGCAATTTGTTCCCGGTGGCAATTTTTTGCTCGAACACCACATAGGTCCGCGCCATTTTGACGATTGTCGCGCTTACCTGCAACTGGTCATCGAGCCGTGCTGGACACATATAGTCAACCTCAGCGCGATGCACCACCAGCAATTTGCCATCGTCAAGAATGGCGGGCTTATCATATCCCAATGCGCGCAAAAACTCTGTGCGACAGCGCTCCATATATTTTAAGTAGTTAACGTAATAGACAATTCCACCGGCATCGGTGTCTTCGATATAAACCCTGACCGGCACAGTAAAAATATCGGCGCTGAAAACGGGAACTGTCATTCGCCATCCTTTAGCCGTGCCGGTACTGGCACGCCAAAGTAAGCATAGGCCTGAGTAGTCAATACACGGCCACGAGGAGTGCGTGCAATAAACCCCTGCTGAATCAGGTAGGGTTCAATCACATCTTCAATGGTGCCACGCTCTTCGCTAATGGCCGCGGCGAGACTATCGATACCCACAGGTCCGCCAGAGAAATGTTCAAGCAAGGTGCTGAGTAGACGCCTGTCCATCTGGTCAAAGCCGCGCTCATCCACATTGAGCATATCGAGGGCGCCGTCGGCAACCGCCTGGGTGACCACGCCATTAGCCTTGATTTCGGCAAAATCGCGCACTCGTCGCAGTAGGCGGTTGGCAATACGCGGGGTTCCGCGGGAGCGGCGCGCTATCTCGTGGGCTCCGCCAGGTTCTATGGAAACGCCAAGCAAGCCCGCCGAGCGGCTGACAATATGGGTAAGATCGGCAACATTGTAAAACTCAAGGCGCTGCACTATGCCAAAGCGATCGCGCAGTGGCGAGGTAAGCAGCCCGGCGCGCGTGGTGGCGCCCACCAGGGTAAAGGGGGGCAAGTCCAGCTTGATCGAGCGCGCCGCTGGGCCCTCGCCAATCACGATATCCAGCTGAAAATCTTCCATAGCCGGATACAAAATTTCTTCCACCACCGGGCTCAGGCGGTGAATTTCGTCAATAAACAGTACATCGCCGGGCTCGAGGTTAGTCATCAACGCCGCCAGATCACCGGCTTTTTCCAACACGGGGCCCGAGGTACTTTTCAGGGCCACCCCCATTTCAGCGGCAATAATATTCGCCAGCGTGGTTTTCCCCAGCCC
>DATBNH010000556.1:0-7249 GCA_036554405.1 Cellvibrionaceae bacterium
CTAAAATGCGCTTTGTTTTTCTAATGCCGTAGCCGACTTTTTATGAAAATAAAAACCCGCCCCCTGTTGGTGTTATGGCACCGCTGGTTTGGATTACTGGCCGGGCTGTGGATTGTCGCTCTGGCGGCTACAGGCTCGGCCATTGTTTTTTATGATGAGTTGGATCGCGCCCTTAACCCCGATTTACACAAGGTTAAAGCCGGGGCCGAACCCCTGCCTATAAAGACCCTGATATCGGCAGCAACAACATACAAGCCCGATGCCTTTGTGCGCTTTATCAATATGCCCAATGATCCCGGCAGCTCAATACGACTGTCACTGGGGGCCAGGCCCGATGCATCACATTCAGATGCCGACGGCCTTAGCTTGTATCTAGACCCCTACACCGCCAACATTATTGGTGAACGTCGAGCCGGCGAATTGCGCTTGGACAGACGCCATGTTATGAATGTCATCTACGAATTGCATATTGATTTTTTACTTGGCCAAACTGTTTTTTGGCTTTTGGGGTTAGTTGCCTTTTTGTGGTTAATCGATCATTTTATCAGTCTTATTATTTCTTTTAAAAAACTGTCTAAGTGGGCAAAGAGTTTTAAAATTCGATTTTCATCCGGTGGCTATAAGCGTTTGTTTGACCTGCATCGCGCCGGCGGTCTTTGGCTGTTTCCCATTACCCTTATGCTCACCGTAAGCGGATTGTATTTTAACTGGTATGACACGGTGACTCATGCGGTCGATAAAGTATCTCCTCTGACGCCGCGCACTATTTTTACACTACCGAATATTGGCCAGAGCACTGTGGATACACCTATCGATTTAGCTTCGGCCATGAGCCTCGCCTCTGAGGCAAGCGCCAGTGGAAGAATTAATATGGCAAGTTTTCTGCCCCACAAAGGGGTGTTCGAAGTGCGCGCTTTCGATGCTCGAGACATTGACCCCTATGGTCGCCAAATGATTGTGATTGATGCCCAAAACGGTGCTGTTCTCAGCAATAGACACATTACCGAAGGCGGTGCCGGCAATGTTTTTATTGCTTGGCAGTACCCTCTACATTCCGGCAAAGCCTTCGGCTGGGCCGGACGTATTGTGATCTTTATCACCGGCCTGATGATTATTCTGCTCTGTGTTACAGGTATAAAAATAGCGTGGCGAAAACGAGCGGCGGTGCGCCAGAAATTGCAGGGTTGCTAACCGCCAGATCCTCTTGCTGAGAAGCCAGGATCTGCGATTTTAACCAATATCCTGTTTAACTATGCTTATGCTGGCGTCTGCTGGCACATAAAACATGCTGGCAATCACAGCACATGTGATAATTTCGCCTTGCAATAACACTTCCCCCATGCTGCCAACGGGTTACAATCACAAGGCTGGTTCTTGGCCTACAGGATACATCTATGCCCAATATCAATTTTTTCTCCCCTGTGCGCTGGGGTCTCGGGGTATTGCTGCTGGTGCTGGCGCCCCTCGGACTGGCCCAGGATGACCCGGCGGCAGATATTGAAGCGCTAAAACAACGCACCCTGGAGCTGAATCGCGATTTACTGATTCTGGAAGAAGAATTACTGTATCCCGCCAGCAGCCAGGTTGCGGTTTACCTGTCTGTGGATGTGGGCGAGTATTTTGCGCTTGATGGCGTGCAGGTCAAAATTAACGATGTACTGGTAGCGGCAGAACTCTACAGTAAACAGCAAGTGCAAGCCCTGCATCAGGGTGGGGTACAAAGGCTGTACATCGGCAATATCAACACCGGCGAGCACGAGATAAGCGCCTTTTTTACCGGGCAGGGGCCGCAGGGTCAGCCCTATACCCGCGCCGCTGCCGTCAATATTAACAAGTCTACCGCGCCGGTAATACTGGAGCTGCGTATTGTCGACTCCACCGGCAAGCTGCAACCGGTGTTTGATATCAAGCAATGGGAATTGTAAGTCAGCTAAACCGATGCTTGATAGCCGCTGCCCTGGTGAGCGCGGGCGGCGTCACTGCTGCGCCTGATAAACACCAGCAGGTGGCCGATTTACGTTACGGCGAGAGCCTTTATCATTATTATCAAGGCGACTATCCGGGTGCCTTGGGCACGCTGATGGTGGCCGAAAGCAACGGCGGTATTCGCGGCCACAAACACTACCCGGCGCTGATGACAGCCGGCATGCAGCTCAGCTTTGGCATGCGCCACTCGGCCGAGCGGGGGTTTAACCAGCTGCTGGGTCAGGGAGAGCCCGCTATAGTGCGCGATACTGCTCGCTATCAGTTGGCCAGGTTGCATTACCTGGAAGGCGATTACTCGGCCGCGACGGCCAATCTCGATAAGCTAGGCGTTAGCTTAGCGCCCCACTATCAGGATCACAGCGCATTGCTGCGTGTGCATTTGGCCATTAAAACCGGCCCGGTGCCCAGTATCACCGAGTCTGCCAGCCTGTTGCCCCTCTCCCAAAGCCGCGCCCTGGCGCTTTTCAACCTCGGCAATGGCGCTTCGCGCGCGGGTGACAACGCTCGCGCACAGGGTTATTACCGGGCGGCGCTGGCCGTGCCAGTCATTGAAGGTCAGAGCCTTGAAACCTATTTTGCCCTACGCGATAAAACCCACACCGCGCTGGGTTACAGCTTACTGGGCAAGCGCGACTATGCCGCCGCCAAAGAAGCCTTTCGCGCCGTGCGCCGCGACACCGCGCTGGCTAATCCGGCCCTGCTGGGTTATGGCTGGGCTGCCGCCAGCTACGGCGATTTCAAATTGGCGCTGACGCCCTGGCAGGCCCTGAGTAAGCGATCGCTTACTGATACCTCGGTATTGCAGGCGCAGGTGGCGGTGCCCTGGGCCTATGAGCAACTGCAAGCGCCGGGCGCCGCACTTGCCGCCTACCGCGATACCGAGGCCTTGCTCACCCATGAGTACCAGCAGGCCACCGAGCTGGCCGAACAGCTGAATGCCCAGCAGGTGATAGCCGCCGTTAGCGGACAGAGTACCGACTGGCTGAGCCCGGATACGGACAGTCACAATAACTGGCTGACACTCAACCGCTCCCAGCGTCTGTTTAGCGGTAGCGACTACTTGCAACAACTGCTCACACGCAGCGATTTTCAGGCCGATGTGCAGGCGCTCGACGACCTTTTAGCCTTGTCTGCCGGGCTCGATACGTGGCTGCACAAGCTCAGCCTGTATCGGCAGATGCTGCAAGATAAAGAGGCTCTTCGCGGCGATAACCCCGAGCAACAAGCACTGCTGGCAAGCTTCCGCCAACAACAGACCGATGTTGCTCGCGAACGCGAGCGCCTCGATGAGATTGCCCGGCGCCACCGGGCTGTAGTGCTTGCCGACGATAACACCCGCGCCCTTTGGCAGCGGGTAGAGCGCAGCAATAACACGCTCAAAGCGCTGGCCGCCAGCGGGCGCGATACGCAAGATCAAGCCGGTAAATTGCGCCTGTTGGCAGGTATTATTCAGTGGCAAGCAGCGCAAGAATTTCCCGACAATCTTTGGCGCGCCGAGAAAAACCTGCGCCAAGCGGAGGCGATGGTGGCCGACAATGCCGCGATCAGCGCTCGCATCAGCCGCCTTTTGGTCGAGGGCAATGATATTGCCGCACAACTGGCCCGCATTGACTCATTGAGCCAGCAGAGCCGGGAGCAACGACTGGCACTGATTCAGGGCATCAATAGCCAGGCCCAACTGATTGCCCAGCGTCTTGATAGCGCCATCGATCAACACCGCGGGCAAGTGCAGAATTATCTGGCGCAGGTGCGGCTCAATATGGCCACGCTTTACGAAGCCGCTTATACAGATGAGGCCGACCGGTGATGGCCCGTCTTGCACCCTTAGCCGCCGCACTATTGCTGCTAAATGCCTGCAGCAATCCGCTCGAGGTGGGGCCAACCCTGGCTGACCTGCCCGAGGCGCAATTGCCCAGTAGCGAACAGGCCATAGAAATTGTCGATCTGACGCGTATCGAGCAGCGCTACCAGAGCGCGCTGGAAATGGCCACCGATCCTCAGGTACAGCGCCATATTGAAATCCGCCTGGCCGATTTGGAGATGACCAAAAGCGAGCAGAGCCAGCAGCAAGCGGCCCGCCTTGAGCAGTTCTATGAGGAGCCCATAAACCGCTATCGCGCGCTTATTGCCGCCAACGAGGCCGACCCGGATAACGCCATTACCCCGGCAGCGCTCTATTACAAGCTCGCCAAGGCCTATGCGCTGGATGGCCAAAGCCTTGAAGCCAGTGCAACCCTTAACGAGCTGGCCAGCCGCTACCCCGACTCACCCTACGTTAACGAGGCACAATTTCGCCGCGCCGAGCGCGCCTTTGCCGAGGCCGACTATCCCGCTGCGGAAGCACTGTACCGCCAGGTGGCCACCGCCGATAGCAGCGCTTTTGCCGAAAACGCCCTGTATATGCAGGGCTGGGCCGTCTATAAACAAAACCGCTATAGCGAGGCACTGGTGATTTTCAGCCAGCTGCTGGATCAGCAATTAGTCGCCGCCCAGAGCCCGGCGGAGGTAAACAGCCTGCTCACCGCACTCACCCCCACCGGGCGCAATCTTACCGAGGATACCCTGCGGGTGATGAGTTACAGTTTTGCCAACCTCGAAGGCGCCGCCAGCATCGCCGAGTTGCAACAGAACATTGGCAAACGGCCCTATCAACACCTTTTATACCTTAGCCTGGGTGAGCTGTATCTGGCCCAGCGCCGCTACCTCGACAGCGCCACCACCTATCAGTTGTTTGTCGAGCACAACCCCAATGCCGATTTAGCACCGGATTTTTCCCTGCGTGAAATTGACGTCTATCAGCGCGGCGATTTCCCCTCGCGGGTACTGCCTGCCAAGCAGGCGTTTGTTGAACACTATGGTATTTACAGCGACTTTTGGCAGGCGCGCTCAAACATTGCCCCGGCATCCAGCCCGCTGCAAAGCCGCCAGGCAGCGAGGGCGCTGAGGGCCCCGATCATGAGCGCCGAGGCTACCGGGCATCTGCGTACTTATCTCGATGAACTGGCGCGCCACGCCCACGCCCGCGCGCAAAATACCGAGGGCGATATTGCCCGTCAGCAGGGCGCCTATCGCGAGGCCGCACGCTGGTATCGGGAGAGAGTCATTACCTTCCCCAACCACTCGGACGCCGAGCCCACGCTGTTTTTATTGGCCGAAGTACAAGAGGCCGGTGGCGACCTGACCGAGGCGCTGGATACCTACGAGCACTTGGCCTTTGTGCTGAAAAATCCTGTGCACGGTAATGATGCTGGCTACAGCAGTGTACTACTGGCGGAGCGGTTGGTGGACTACGCCAACAAGGGCGAACCACTGCCCGGTGGCGAGCGCATCGACAGCGCCCTGTGGCAGTGGCAGAGCCGTAAAATTGATAACGCACTGCAGTTCGCTCGCCTCTATGCCACCGATCCGCGTGCGGTCAGCGTGCTGGCCAATGCCGGCCCCGAGCTGCTCTACCAGGGACAGTTAACCGAGGCCGCCGATGCCTCCCGGCAAGTGCTGGCCTGGCAACCTACCCCTAGCGATAACCTGCGCTACAGCGCCTGGCTGACCCTTGGCCATGCCAGTTTTGATTTGGGCCACTACACCGAGGCTGAAACCGCCTACTGGCAGGCGCTGGCTTTACACGGCGAACATGCCAGCGGCGGCGGCCCAAGTAGCGCCGATCTGCGCGAGCGCATTGCCGCCAGCCTCTACAAGCAGGCCGAGGCCGAGCTGACCGCGGGTAACTCAGCGGCAGCTATCGATTTATGGCTGCGCATTGACAGCGAACTGCCCGCTACCGCAATCGCCGCCCAAGCGTTGTTCGATGCTGCCCACACCGCGCAAATGCAGCAAGATTGGCAACAGGCCGAAGCGCTATTTAAGCATTTTGAAAACCGTTATCCGGGACACCCTCTGACGGCCAACTTGCCGGCGCGCTGGGTGGTGATTTATCAGCAGCAGGAAAACTGGGCCGCCGCCGCCGGACACTTGAGTGTGATGGCCGCTACCAGTGATGATCCGGAACAAGCGCGCCAGGCACTGCTTACCGCCGCTGAATACTATGATCAGGCCGGCAACTGGGCCGAAGCGCGCGATCACTACCGCGACTATGCCCACACCTATACCGAACCTGCCAGCGATCGTATTGAAGTTGAGCATCGCCTGGCCGAGCTTTACCGAGAGGCGGGCGATAGTGCCAGCCGCGATTTCTGGCTAAAGCGCATTGTCAGCAGTTATCAGAACAGCCCCGAGGCCGATGAACGTCTGCGTTATCTGGCTGCGAGTGCCGCCAGCGAACTGGCCGACGCGCCCTATCAGCAATTTGTGGCCACGCGCTTGACCTTGCCGCTGGATCGCAGCCTGGCGCGCAAGCAGGCTGCGCTAAAAGAAGCTATTAGCGCTCAGGAGGCGGTGCTCGATTACCGTATTGCCGATTTCACCACCCGCGCCAACTACCATATTGGCGAGATTTACGTACAGCTGAGCCGCGATCTCTTAGCCTCCGAGCGGCCCGATGGCTTGAGCCCGCTGGAACTGGAACAGTACGAACTGCTGCTGGAAGAAGAGGCCTTCCCCTTTGAGGAACGGGCCATTGATTTGCACGAGGCCAACGCCCGGCGCAGCTGGCAGGGTATATACGATAACTGGGTAAACGCCAGTATCGACTCCCTGGCACGGCTACTGCCGGCACGCTTTGGCAAACGCGAACACACCGTGGAGCTGGCCGATGAGATTTACTAAGCCGTTTAGCGCTGCCGCCCTGCTGGCACTGTTACTGAGCGGTTGCGCCGGCAGCCCGCCCCAGCAAGCCAGCGAAGACACTGATACCGGGGCTTTTAATGCGGTGCTACCGGCCGGCGAGCCCACCCCCAACCCCTATACCCGCGGCCCACACCCGCGCGTGAACGCCGATACCCGGCGCCAGTTTGAGAGCGCCAAACAAGCCATGCACCGGGGCGACTGGCCGCAAGCTGAGCAGCTGTTAAACGCCATTACCGAGAGCCAGCCGAACCTTTCTGGTGCCTGGCTTAACCTCGGTATTGTCTGGCGCAAACTGGGGCAAGATGACAAGGCCCGCGCCGCCTTTGAGCAGAGCACGGTGGCCAACCCCAACCATATTGCCGCCTACAACCACTTGGGCCTGCTGCTGCGCGAACAGGGCGATTTTGCCGGTGCCGAAGCCGCCTATAGCCAAGCGCTGGCGGTGTGGCCTTTTGATGTGAGTACTCACCGCAATTTGGGTATTCTCTACGATTTGTACCTGGGCCAGTGGCCACAGGCA
>DATBNH010000563.1:0-8946 GCA_036554405.1 Cellvibrionaceae bacterium
TAGCAGGTAACAAAAAGGCGCGTAGCACCAGTCGTCAGACTGACGCTGCCTTTTCAATGTTTCGATACCAAGTAGCGATCTTATTTACTCGAACCAGCAAGCTTCGAACTCGTAGGATGAATTTGTCCACTTTTACCTTTAACTACATATTCAATAGCTCCGCCAGCTTTTAAAAAGGCAGCTGTTTGCTGTTCAATAGTGGCGGCATTTAATGATGCTTTTGTCGATTTATTATCCAATAGATTCTCCCAATTGTGTTGTTTTACTCACCAGCGCCGATAACATTCATTATCGACGAGGCATAATTTTATTGCAGTGAATAATAGAGATCGGCGCACTCCATCGCCCAGGAGACCCTTTACAATTGATAGCGCCGATTTCAAGCTGTGGATGTCCTATATCTTGAGGCAAAAAACCGGGGCGCCAAAAAACAAGACCTTGTTAAGCCATTCCAATGTTAGTATATGTGAGCCATAGCGATTTACAAGCTGCCATGTATTATCTAATTTGTCTGAGCGATCATGTAAATTGGCTAAATGATGCTTTTTTACCCATTCGGTAGGAAATTCAACTTTCCTTGCCGTCCCATCCGTGTTGTTAAAATATATGTCTCTATCTACATACTGCTGCAATCTCTTTCTGCAATGCTTCTTGAGCCAGTTTATTGACACTTGTGCCTTTTACTTGCGCTGTAATCGCTAGCTGCTCGTGCAGGTCAGGCGAGATCCTGAGATTGAATTTACCAGAGTAGTGGCGACGAGGCTCGATGCCTTTTTCTTTGCATACCTCAAGGAAGGCATGTAAAGACTTCCTGAATTCCGCTCGTAACTCTTTTGGGTTGCGGCCGTAGAAATCAGCGCCGCCATTCAGTCCGAGGATTTCACCTCGGAATGTATCCAGTTCGGCGTCATACTCAATTTTGGCGTGATAGCCTTCTAGCGTCATCGTATTCATGGCGATACCCTGTGCTGATTTAACCACTTTCGAATGCCGGCAACAGCTCCTTTGTCAGTATTCGGGCTTGGATGAGGACGATGAAATATTCGAACCTCTCCAAACAGAACCACCGCAACCCGGCTACCTTCACGCTCGCTCACCTCAGCACCAAGTTCGACAAACAGTGCTTCAATATCACGTCACTGGATATTGGCGCTCGTTGGGCGGGCGAAAATAGCCTCCAGGGTTTTCTGGTGCTTCCGTTTCATAGCTAAATAGTACCATATATTAGTACCACGCCAAGAGGTCATGATCAGAGCATCAGGCCTGACGAATGGCGGCTACGTGGTAAACACCACCCTCTTCCGGGTTTAGACAGCGCAGCGAGGAGAAAGGTGACTATGGGCTTAATCCTGTTTATATTCTGCCATGGGGCTGAGCGTTACAAATGGCTCGGGGTCGATGCTAAGACGGCGGGCCCGCTGTAGCCAGCGATTATAGGCTTGGGGTTGTTGCAGGGTCTTGAGTTCGGCCAGCAGTTCTTGATAAAAGTCCGGGTTATCCGGCTCAATCGTCAGTGCTTGCGTAAAGTGCTGAACGGCCTGTTGATGCTGCTGTTGCTCACGCGCAATCAAACCCAAATATTTATAGGCTTTGGCCAGCATTGGCTGCAGTTGCAGCGCTTTTTCAAAATGTTTTCTGGCCTGCTCCGGTTTATCTGCACTGATAAACGCCAGGCCCAGATTGAAGTGGGCTGAACCGGTCCCTTCCTGCGTTAGCCGTTGCTTAAGCAAGGCGATTGCCGGTTCTGTTTTACCTTGACCAAATAAAGCCACAGCCTGCCGCTCCAACACCAGCGGATCATTGTGTCCCCGACTGAGAACAAACTGCGCGGTTTTTTCCGCTTCTGTGAATTGCTGGGTTTGTAGTTGACCCTGCAGCAATACCAAATACGGTGCCAGCGGTTCGGGCTGCTGTTGCACCAGGATATTTTTCAAGGCGGATACCGCATCCGGGTAGGCCAGCGCTTGCACCGTGGTGGCGGCGCGATAGAGTGCGGCCTCGGGCCCTTGTGGCGGATGCCCGAATGGCAATGGCTGAACATCCACAATATCCAGCTCATGCCGCAACAAGGGGGCCACCAGCGCTTTATGGTCGAAAGGCCCCCGGGCAATGTGGTGATCGGTCATGGTGACATTAATGACATCCTGGGTGCGGCGCGTCGGCATATGGCAGCTCACGCAGGTATCCGCCGTTTTTCGCTCACCATGCACGCTGTCCAACTGATCCTGTGCATGGCAATCGGCACAGACGCCACCCACCTGCTCCCGAAACGCAGCAGATTCAGGCTTCACATGCGGATCGTGGCAGGATATGCACCCCAGGGCGCCAGCCGATTGCTGATAACACTCGCTGCGCCACAACCGGTACCCATGGTGATTGATCTCAAAGCGCTGCTCGGCAGGCCTGTGTGGCTCGGTAGTATCCATGTGCACCAGAAACTGCGACAGAGCCTGGCCCGGTCGAAAGGCATAATCCGGCTGCCCGAAGCGCCGCAATCCCACCATAGACACCGCCGGCAACATATGACATTGAAAACACACCGAGTCCCGCTCCAGTGGCGGCAACCTGGCCGGGTTGGTAATGGCATTGCGAATTGCCTGCTGATTACCGCCCTCCAACACCGTACGGATATGCGCGGCTCCGGGCCCATGGCAACGCTGACAGCCGGTACCCTGCGGTAATTGTTCCGGGAAGCGGTGCGGTCTGGCCATATGATCACTGCCCGCCGCCACCTCGGGGAAGGCATTGTGGCAAAACATACACTCGCGATTGACCTGACGTTGTACACCCAGATGCTGGTCAGACTCAAAACCCGGTGACATACCCCAGGTGCCGGACTCGGAATACCAGCCCAGCGGCAGTTGATACAGCTGCCCCCAGTCGGTCTGAAACAAATACGACCGCGCCCGGTTCCCCGAGCCCAATATCCAGTCTATGTCCACCGAGAACTGGTTGAATTGACTGCCATCTTCATCCTGTTGCCAGCGTTTAAAAACCAGCCCGGCCGCGGTTTTGTCTATCCGGTAATAGCGTTGCGAGGGTGCGTGATAATAAGTCTCTCCAAACCGTTCCATGGGCTTGGCATTTTCAGGGCGTTTGAAAGACTGCGCCATACCCACATGCTGGTAGCTCTCATACTTGTCCCTATGACAAGTTCCGCAGCCAGCATCATCCACATATCCTGGTGCCGCCCCGGTGGTTGCTTGTAGATGCAGTTTGGTAAGCACATCATTGGCGTCCACATTCAGCGAGCTGAGCAATCCCAGACTTAAGCCAAACAGGATTCGCATCAATCCTCTCGGTAACCCAAATCTCGTGCCCGAATAGTCGTGCTCCAGCACTCGTTGCTGTTTTGAATGAAACATAAGGGTCAAATTTTGAATTGTGAAACCTCGTTAGCTTTTATGATCTTACTCACCGAAGAGTAATGCAACCCCAAGTCATTGCTTAGCAGGCTGTTGAAAAACTATCTCGGCTCGGGCTTCCTGCTTCGCCCTACCACCTGCGTCCATGCAGTCGTGTGTGGCCGCTGCTTCGTTAAAATCGTGCTCAAAAGACCCAAAGCGCTTCGCGGGGCCAGCTTTGCTCACAAACTGCAGGAGCAGTATGCATAGCGAAGCTACCGAAGGTGTCCCCGCATGGATGTGGGGCATGATTTATAACCCATAAACTCCGCTTTTTGACTCGGCACATCCTGTGCCTCGGCCTGCGGCCAGCCAAGCTGCCTTCATTGCCTCCCGGCGAATGATTCGCATGATTTTGCCTTGCATCGACTGCCTCGAAAACGTTTTTCAACAGCCTGCTAGTGTAACGTTTTTTGATTGGTCGCTACGCAAATAGAGCTGCCCTGGTTATAGGGAAGTCTGTTAATATGATTACCGTAGTTTTAGATCAGGGGCTGTATGCTTTTTCATCAGGTTAACTCTTCTCACGCCAGGCTGTCTTTGCGCAGCGTTTGCTGCTTTGTGTTGGCGGGAGTGTTATTGACGGGTTCAGGTCTGCAGGCTGCCGGTGAACCTCGGCAAATGGTTTTCTCCTGTTGGATTCCCGCCAAATACCCGGCCTTTACCGTGCTAGATAATTTGTACCGTGAATCTTTTGCCGCCCTGGGATACACGTTTACAATGGTGGAACAGCCGGCACTCAGATCCCTCACTACGGCCAATAAAGGCATAACCGATGGTGAATGTATCCGTGTGGCCACTTATCTTGAGGCGGCACCCAGCTCGTCGCTGGAGCGGGTAAATACCCTGATTGCCAAGTCCAACCTAGGGGCCTGGAGTCACGACAGCAGTATTAAGCTGAGTGGCGCGAGCAGTTTATTGGGTTCTGGCTACAGCATTGCTTACATTAAAGGTATGACAATGATGGATACCTTTGTTAAGCGCTTTCCGCTACTGGATTTTCAAGAGGTGAATAGCGTCGAGCTGGGTGTGAAAATGCTGATGCGTAAACGTTTTGATATTTTGATCGCCCCGGAACCGGTTTTTGAGCAAGAAATGGCCGACCAATCACTAGGTGTTGAGCTATATTGGCTGGGTACGTTGATGGTGATGGACGGTTATGCCTATATGCATAACCGTCATCATGATTTGATACCGTCCTTCGCCGCAGAGCTTGAGAAACGATTACCGGCAGGGGGATTAAACTTGCCCCAGTAGCGATTCTTTGCTCATTAATTTTGCGTGTTTTTATTGCCACTAAAACGTAAATACCCTGAATGACGGCTTGAGCATTTGCCTGGCGATATCAGCGGGCGAGGCTGGAGTAATACCCTCTACTAAATCCGCTGGTGTATGGCCACTGTTCGGTAGATACAGTGCGCACACCTTAACGTCGGCCCCTTTGTTCATCAGATTATGCAGCATTTGACTGGGTGTAATGTTTTTGGGTTTTAACGCTGCACTTTGATACTTTTTTACAGCGAGGTGGCCCGCGCTGTCACACAATAGTAAATAAACTTTGGCGCCTTGGTCGGCCATAGTATTTCCCAGTACCAGCGCCATGCCCTGAGTTTGCAGTGAGTCGTCAGTTAACATAATTAACACCTCTTCTATAGTTGACTCATCAGGCTCATTGGCGCGGGCCGCGAGGCTGATAGTTAATAACAGGGTGAGGGCAATTAGCAGTTTGAATGGATAGTGATGCATGTCTGTACTCCCGGAATAAAAATTCAGCATAGACCTTACAGCAGGGGGAAGGTAAAGCACGATTTTATTTTTTTTACACAGCGTAAAATTATTACCTAAACTTGCTTAAAAAATTGGCAGCGCTGTCAATTTAGGGCTAATTACCCGGCCAGCCAAAATGACTGCGCTGTCATATGGTTTTAATGACAATATCCTTATATTCATATTGACAATAAAGTTATCTGACTCTATGTTTACTCTCGTTGTACCTAGGCACGTTACTGTCGTTTGCAGGCTAAATATAACAGCAGGCGCTAATTCTAATGGCGTGTTTATTTAAGCGGGAATTGTTGTGTAACAATCTTCTCCTCTAGTTGCGGTATTGGTTTAGATTTGGTATCGGATTTCAATTTTGAAATTTTCCGAGACGGCGTTCCTGTGCCTATAAAAAGCGATGTTCTACGTCGTTTCCATTCACTCAAGCAAGAGGAAATTCTTATGAGTTTCTTAAGCCTTAATACTATAACCAAAACGGGCAAGGGAATTGTCACCGCAATTATTTGTGCCTCGGCACTGGGTTTTTCGGCCGCACAGGCTCAGCAAACTGTAACCTCCAATACTCAAGGTACGCATAATGGTTTTTTCTATTCCTTCTGGAAGGATAGTGGCGATGCGTCCTTTGGTTTGTACGAAGGGGGCCGTTACACGTCGCAATGGAATTCTTCCACTAATAACTGGGTAGGCGGCAAAGGGTGGAACCCCGGTGGCCGAAGAGTTGTGCATTATGAAGGGCAATACAATGTTAATAACTCCCAGAACACTTATCTGGCATTGTATGGCTGGACGCGGTCGCCGTTGGTCGAGTATTACGTGATCGAAAGTTACGGCTCGTATAATCCTTCAAATTGTACGCAAGGTCGGCAGACTTACGGCACCTTTCAGAGCGATGGTGCCAGTTATGAAATTGTTCGCTGCCAGCGGGTGCAGCAGCCTTCAATTGATGGCACGCAAACTTTTTATCAGTACTTCAGCGTGCGTCAGCCTAAAAAAGGTTTTGGTAGCATCAGTGGCACCATTACCGTGGGCAATCACTTTGATGCCTGGGCCTCGGTTGGCCTGAATTTAGGCAACCACGATTACATGGTGTTGGCCACAGAGGGTTATCAAAGCACCGGCAGCTCCGATATTACCGTCAGCGAGGGCGCCGGTGGTGGCTCAGGCGGGGGTAATGCCGGCGGCGGTTCTTCTGGCTCTGGCTCGAATACCCTGGTGATCCGTGCGGTGGGGACATCTGGCAATGAGCAATTGCGTGTTAATGTCGGTGGCAACACGATTGAAACGTTGAATCTTTCTACCAGCTGGCAAGACTTTACTGTCAATACCAATGCCACCGGTGATATCAATGTGGAATTATTTGACGATCAAGGTCAGGGTTATGAAATTCGTGTTGACTATATGTTAGTGAATGGCGATACCCGTTACGCCGAAGATCAAAGCTACAACACCAGTGCCTGGGATGGCGAGTGTGGTGGCGGTTCTAACACCCAGTGGATGCATTGCAACGGCATGATTGGTTTTGGTGATATGACCGGTGGCGGGTCTACTGGTGGCGGCTCTACCGGAGGAGGAAGTTCTGGTGCTAATACTTTGGTTATTCGCGCCGTGGGCACTTCGGGCAATGAACAGTTGCGCGTTAATGTGGGCGGAAGCGCTGTTGAAACGCTCAATCTTTCTACCAGCTGGCAAGATTATACTGTTAACACCAATGCCACCGGTGATATCAACGTTGAGTTGTTTAACGATCAAGGCCAAGGCTATGAGGCGCGCATTGACTATATGCTGGTCAATGGCGACACGCGATACGCGGCTGATCAAAGCTATAACACCAGTGCCTGGGACGGTGAGTGCGGCGGTGGTTCTTATACTCAGTGGATGCACTGCGATGGCATGATCGGTTTTGGTGATATGACCGGTAATTAATTGCTTTTATAGCAAGGTAATCCCGAGGTAGGTGTACGGAGATTACAGAGAGGACAGGGCGGATTTATTCCGCCCTGTTTTTTTGTGAGAGGTGATATTGGTTTACGCTTTTTTATCAAAACTGTCGGCAAAGTTGTGGTTAACATCCCGATGCTCAGCTTCGTCGTTTCTGACGGCGATAATCACATCGCGCAGACGGGCATCATTGGGTAGTTGCCAGTAGTCGATGGCTATTTGCGGGGCGGGGATATTGTCAATGTGACCGTTATCCACCTGCGCCAAGTATTCGCTGTAACTGTACACCGCCTCCTCTTCAAAGTAACCCACCAATCGGTGTGCGGTGCGCCCGGAAATTATATAAAGAATAAAAAAGCTGGTAAAAAATATGCCTTGGGCCAGCAGAATAATCATGCGCTCCAGCCAGTTAGGCTGGGCAATTTCCACAAAGGTCATTAAATGCATGCGCTCGTTTTCCGCCTCTGCCAGCAATGTGTGAATCCACTCGCGGTCATCTTCCAGCCGGCGCAGCGAACGCATATGACGCACCATGCCGCCGACCATTCCCGGAACGCCGGCCACGGTTTCGAGTACTACCGCGCGATGACCATAACGTTTGGCAAAAAAACTGTCGGCAAAAAAGCGTAGTAATTTAGTCAGACGAAAGGCAATTTTGTCGGAAATGCCAGAAGGGGTACGGTGTTTCTGTAGAGGGTCTTCGGGGGTGAGAGTTTGCTGCTCTGGTGATTGGCTCATACTGACAACCTCTGGGTTTATAGATTAGCAAGCTGTAATGATATAAAGGTGCCCTTCAGGTAAATCAATGGGTGCGCTCTACCACGTAACGCGCCAGTTGTTGTAAAGGTTGCGCCTTGATGGCGAAACTCTCCAGCGCCTGTTCGGCATCCCGGCACAGTTGCTGCGCCAAACTTTGTGCCTGATCCAGGCCCAGCAGGCTGACATAGGTGGGTTTATGGCGGGCGATATCGGCACCCTGCTGTTTACCCAGAGTGGCGGTGTCGGTAATGACATCGAGAATATCATCTTGCACCTGAAAGGCGAGACCCAGGGCGCGACTGTACTGAGTGAGCTGATGTAGTTGGTCGCCGTCGGCACCGGCCAGCGCCGCACCCAGTGCGCAGCTGGCATCAATCAATGCGCCGGTTTTGCAGCGGTGCATGTTTTCCAGTGCGGCGAGGTCGGGCAGGGTAGCCACGGCATTGAGATCAATTGCCTGGCCTGCCACCATGCCTTTGGCGCCTGCAGCCTGACTTAAATGCCGGATCATTTGTAACCGAGTATCGGCACTGGCAGCGGCAGCGCTGGACAGCAACTCAAAGGCAAGGCTTTGCAGGGCATCGCCGGCCAAGATTGCCAGCGCCTCGCCAAAGGCAATGTGGCAGGTGGGTTGGCCACGGCGCAGGGCATCATCGTCCATGGCTGGTAAGTCATCGTGAATCAGGCTGTAGGCGTGAATGGCCTCAACGGCTGCTGCCACTGCATCCAGGCCCGGGTGTCGGGTGTGGCCGGCAACGGCTTGAAAGCTGGCGTATACCAGCAGTGGACGAACACGTTTGCCGCCATTGGTCAGGCTGTAGTTCATGGCTTCCTGCAGACGGCTGCCGGGCGTGATGGGCACCATAGCGGCCAGTGTCTGGTTGACACGAACGCGGCAGGCGGCGGTAAATTCAGCAAAATCGGACATTAGTTGTTGTCGGTGTCCGGGGTCTCGAAGGGCTCCATCACCAGCTCGCCATTGCGCTCCAGCAGGCGATTGACGTGTTGTTCGGCCTGGGTCAGGCGCGTTTGGCATTCGCGAGTGAGCACAATGCCTTTTTCA
>DATBNH010000575.1:0-10217 GCA_036554405.1 Cellvibrionaceae bacterium
CGCCGGGCATCGCGGCCAATGGTGGAGGGCAAGGCAATAGCCACGGGCGCCAAACCATCCATAATGACACTGCGTAGGGCCTCTGGATACTCGGCCATATAGGTCAACACTACTCGTGTGCCGTAAGAGCCACCCCATAAATTAATGGTGTGATAACCCAGCGCCTCGCGCACTTGTTCCAGATCATCCACGGCATAATAGGTAGTGTAAAATTCTGCACTGTCTTCAAATTTTTGTGCACAGCGCTTAATGTTTTTTAGCGCACGCTGATTGGCAATTTGCGAATACTCCAACAGCGAGAAAGCCTCGTCGTCCTCATCGCAGTGCATGGCATTGGACTTTCCGGTGCCGCGCTGATCTACAAAAACAATATCGCGATTTTTACGGATATTAAAAAAAGCCTGTACAAAGTGAGGTGCAACCCCACTCGCTGACTGACCCGGCCCACCGGCAATGACGAATAACGGATCATCATCACCCGTGGCGCTTATAGCAGGCCAACGCATAATATGAATATCTATGAGTTTGCTTTCAGTGTCTGCCGGGTTTTCAGCCAGCTGTAATACGCCGCATTCGGCGCCACCCACTGCCGGTGGAGCACCTGTTTGCTGATCACGCTCACAGGGAGCCAGTACCAGCGAGACCTGTGGCGAGTTTTGATCTTGCTGGGTGCAAGCAACTTGAAGCGCCAGTAAAGTTGACAAACACAGAATTTTGCTTATTGGCACACACCGGCTGCCAGGGCCGAGGACTTTTAACATATTCCTCATAAGGGCTATTTTCCTTGTTTAAGATAGTGATCCAGCAAGCGCTTAAGCTCGGCATCGGTTAATTCCAGCTGCCTTGCCGCCGTCACCAGTTGCTCTAATGGCTCAGCTAATACTGCCAGGGGCTCTTGTGACTGCCCAAGTGCCGTGGTGGCCACTTGCATGGGCTTACCGCGCAAGCGCACCAGTATACCCTCACTCTCCAGCAGGCTATAGGCCTTGGAAATAGTCATGGGGTTTACTGCATGAACCACCGCGAGCTCGCGCACCGAGGGCAAGCTATCACCCGGCTGCAACTGACCGCCTGCGACCATACGCCGGATCTGGTCGGTCAACTGCCGATAAATAGGCACGCCTGAGGTGGGATTGAGATTAAACATGCTCAAAGCTGTGCCCAAGGGTTCATTTGCATAAATTTAAGGCGCGACATATCGACCCGCTGCCAGTGATAAAAAAGACGCTGACGGGCCACAACAATTATCAGCACCATTAAGATAATTGTCACCGATACCATCAATGAATCGCGTAAGGTCCAGTTAACTATCAGTAAACCTAGCAGTGCAAAAGTGAAAACTAACCGTGCCCATAGATTCCATTGCTCCTCCGTTGCCATTGTCATTAAGGAAAAATACAGAAAACCCAGTATATAGGTTGCATTGAGCACACAGAGTAATAGGGCCCATAATACCGGCTGATTGGTTGCCAGCAGCAACACCCCTGCCGGCAGCAAGCCGGTCAGCAACCACCATAGGAACAATTTGAGGCATTGTTTTTCCAGAATAGCCAGGTGTGCAGAGCGATTGCCGGGCACCAATAACCATAGCCTGCGCAGGACGGCAGCATAATTATTCGCACCGCCCAATGTTATAGTGAAAGGCACTAACATAAAGAATATTGCGTATAAAAACCCATAGGAATCATCTTCAAAAAAACCTGCGTATGCAATTAATAGATACAAAACCCCAGACAAAGGAAGCATGACGATAGTGTACATAGTCAGGTAATCTCGAAGGCAATTACGAGACTCCAGAATCAGTACAGAAATATTTTGAGTGGCATTATTCTCAATATTTAATGCGGGCATCAGCTTAAACAGGCTCCACTGTGCCATCCATTCTTTATCGTTTTTAAACCGGCTAACATCAAAAATGTTAACAGGGCTTTTCACACAGCCACGACGCGCCCGACCACAGAACAGTATCCAGGCGAGCGCACCGGCAACTAATAGCAGATATAGGCTGGGACTGTTATAAACCACCCAGTAGTTAAACGTCTCCGAGACCGAATCCAGCCCCATAAAGACTACCAGAAAAAAAACTACATAGAAGAGATTTATCCCCCAAGTCGCACCCACTCCCATCAGCAACAATAAGATGCTACTCCACAGAATAACCGCACGAAAATAGCCACTAACATCTTCCAATGGATTGACCATAGCCGGGGCGACTATAAAAGCCACCAGCACCAACAAAGCCGCCGCCATCACACCTACATGAACACCTGCATTCCCACAAAGAGCGAGGGTTTTACGGCTGGTGAGTAACGCCATTTGTAACTGTAAGGTAAACAATGGCATGACAAATATCAGAGCTGCCACAATATAAACGCCCACAATCCAGGTTGGAGAACCCAATAACAAGAGTGCCGGCGTCATCAACAACGCCGACAACGAAATAGTCAATAGAATCCGTAAAAAACGCGTAGGGCAAATGGTAAATTTAAGCAGCTGGCAGTAGGTTTCGATTAAATTCCTTATGGCACTTTTCTCTCCCGGCTCAAGACTCTTTTTTTCACTTTGCAGATAGCCTGTCATACACCCATCTCCATAATTTTAAGCTCAGAGTAATTCTGCTGTTGCCAGGTGCGGAGCAACCTGCTTTTAATAAACTCACTAGATGAAGCCATAAAGGCAGCTGCGATGGCGGTCAGAACAAAGTCCTTGTTCGCCCAGAGATACATACCCACCAGCACACACAGCGCCACTGTTACAAAGCGAAAAACAGGCACCCAGGAGGCCTGCGACAGGCGGGTTAACAACATAAAGTACGACAGTGTGAAATTTCCACACCAGAGAAAAGCCAGGAATGCCACAAGCCAGAGTAAAGGCAAACCACTCACAGCCAGTAAAATGGCGCCTGGCATCCAGAAAACAAGTGTCGTCAGCAACTGCAAAGAATCCCATTGCTGAATCAGGTACTGCATATGATCTTGTCTATTGCCCGGCATAACCAGCCACAGTCGCCTTAAATTGGCACCGATGTTGGAAACGCTAAATAGAAGTATTACTGCTGGGAAAAGCACCAACAATAGGCCCGAAGACTGGTATAGGGGAATCCCTGAAAAAGCATCAAAGAAGAAATACAGGATATATTGCGCCGCCAAAAGCGGAATAATAAAAGCGGCGCACAGCAGCACATAACTGCCCAAACTGTAGCTGGACTCCATCAGCAGAACACGGTAGTTTTTAAAGCCTTCGCCATCTGGCTTAAGCTTTGGTATAAACCCTAAAATACTCATCTTTGCCAGGTATTCTTTGCTATCGACCCTAAATTCAACACTGCCCCATTGAGAAGAGGGTTCCCCTTTTCTTAATACGAGCATTTTGAATCTTTGGCAAAATAACCCCCAAGCCAGGAAGACCGTAGCCATAAAGGCCCAGACGATAAGATTAAAATTCTCAACCAGGTAAGTAAGGGCGGTAATAACTCTATCGGGGCCTAGTACAACAGTCATGAATACAAATAAAAACAGTAAGAAATTAATGCGAGTTACCGCGCTTAATAAAATACCGAGTAAGGACACACTTGCTATCATCATAGTTGTTTTCAGAAAATGATGCCCGTATTCCCAAGGGTTGTATACAAGCGCCGCCAACGCCAGAGAAAGAATTAACACCAGTGCACAAACCATCAACAACCCGTGCAACATACTATTACCCGAAAGCAGAAACGTTTTCCGGCTGGCCAACAGATTAAGCTGCGTTGGCAGGTTGACAATCATAATCAGATTCAACAGTACACAGACAAGATACAACCCTTTATAGAAAGCGCGCATACCCTCAGACGCGCCCAGTAAAAAGTGCGCAGCCATTGCCCCCAGCACTAACAAGGTGAACAGTACAATTCCGAATAACATCCCGGTGCGGCAATACAGAAATCGAAACAATGCGCACCAGGCTCGCAGGCTACTTTTCACAACGACCCCTGACTCAATGGAAGCGGCTTACGATTAGCGGAAAAGTATAAAAAGATATCTTCAAGGCTCAGGTAATCTACCTGCACCTGGGTATTAAGCTCGGCCTCAAGCTCAGCCCTAAGGCTATTGGTGGCATTTTTCACTACTACAACCGTATTAAAATCGGTGACTTCTTCGTGAAGCACGCCCTCAAGCGCGGGCATGGGTGCACCTGTGTTACGCCAGCTCAAACGCAGCACAGTCTCTTTCAATTCATCTTGCCCCTGTTGCCAAGCAAGGCTAGCGTTCTCCAGCAACCAAATACGATTGGCGATGCGCTCCATATCCGAGACAATATGGGATGAAAAGATAATAGCCCTGTTGTCATCACCGGCCACATCCACCAATTGCTGAATAAACTGTCGCCGCGCTACCGGGTCAAGCGCTGCTACTGGCTCATCCAGCACCAGCAAGTCTGGCTCGTGCGCCAACGCCAGCACAATACTAAGTTTTTGCCGCTCTCCCACCGACATTTTACGGGCCATACGACTGAGCGGTATTTCCCACTCGTCACACAGTTTGTCTACCAGTGGCTGGTTCCAGCGCGGGCGCAGTGACCGATATAACTTAAGGTGATCCTCACCGTTCATCATCAACATGAGCTCATCAGTTTGTGGCACATAACCAATGCGCTGCTTGTTATCGGCACTTAACTCAGAGGCACACTCGCCCCAAAGCTTTACCTTGCCAAAAGTAGGCAAACCAAAGCCCAAGAGCGTCTCTAACAAAGTAGTCTTGCCAGCGCCATTTTTACCTAAAAGACCAATCACATTGCCGGGCTGTATAACAGCATTTATATCATTGAGTACCGTTAGCCCCTGTAGTTGGCGTTGTAATTTATCAATAACCACAACGGGCTGTTGTTGATCAGCATCGGGGCTTGTTACTGGATTTGTTGCGGGGTTTGTCATCGTTATGCCCATCCTAAATACATAAGTAAAATAGCAGAGAACAGATTATTCGCGGTATGCAATAACCAGGGCGTAATAATCGAGCCGGTTTTTTCACGGGCAATTCCCAAAATAATGGCGAAAATAAATAGCTGCCCCATAACCAGAGCGCCATACTGGCCCAGGTGCAGGCCTAAAAACAACACACTGGTCAGCATAATAGTACCGCTCGCGCCCAGCCACGAGTGACGCCAGGCCTTAAACAGATAACCCCGAAATACCAGCTCTTCGAGCACTGGGGCCAGAACCACCAGAGTCAGGATGGTAGCCAGATTACGCTGAGTAGCTATCTGCTGCGTAAAATCATCCATGGGAATATTCAAAAAGCTGTGTAAAGCAATAGCTGCAATTTGATACAGCGCATACACACCCAACCAAATAGCCAGCAGTCGTAACTTCACCGGTTTGATCGACAAGGTCTGACTAATGGTCTGAGTAGAAAACCGCGACGCCAAAAGAATTAATGGCAGCAAACAAATAAACTGCGTCAGGTACATGCCGGGGATATGAGCCACTAAATTACCGTGGATCATTGCTTCTACCTCTTCTGGGCCAACACCCGGCTGGCTTACTGCCATATAAATACCCAGCCCAGCAAAATAGATAAGCGTGGCCACGAGATACACCACCGCAAACAACAGAAACCAGGCCGTGCCCCGCCCCGGTGATGGCAAAGTAACCCTTGGTGCAGGCATAGCTGCAGATTCATTAATAGACATAAACACGCCCTCTTATCCATGTGTATCAATACACTAATACACTTATTTTAGTCTTGCAAGCTTTTTTTCCAATACCGCCCTTGTAACCGCAACTACTATTTGCAAACGCTCACAACCGTGTGCATTCTAGAGGTGTTCTGTACAAGTTGAAGCGGTGTCATTATTCTGAGGATTAAGCAGCATGAGCCATAATTTTCCCGTCCACACCAGCGAAAGCGCCCCCGTGGAAGCTCGCCCGTTACTGCAACAAGCCGAGAAAAATTTAGGCATGGTGCCCAATCTGGAACGGGTCATGGCATCGGCTCCGGCATTGCTTTGCGGTTATGTTGAGTTGTGGGAACTGTTCGACCAAACCAGCCTAAGTGCCATCGAGCGCCAAATTGTTTACCAGACCGCCAATGTAGAAAATGAGTGCAATTATTGTGTTCCCTGGCATACCAAGCTGTCTCAGCTGGCAAAAATGCCAGCTGACACAGTGCAGGCATTACGTGATGGCCGCGAGCTGAAAGATCCAAAACACGAAGCGCTGAGACGCTTTACCCAGTCACTGATTCGCACCCGAGGCAAGCTGACCCGGGCTGAACTGGAGGCGTTTTTTCTGCAGGGCTGGACCTCACAACAAGCGCTGGAGGTGATTCTTGGCCTTGCCATCAAAACCATGAGCAACTACACCAACTCTATTGCCGGCACACCGCTTGATGACGCAGTGGCAGATCTCGCCTGGAGTAAACCGGTAATTTCCATGAATAAGCAATAGGCCCCTTGAGGCACCGCTGAATTCTTCAGCCTCCGTGGTTTATATGCCCCAATAGTTAACATTGGCAATAAACTGCGGACCAAAACAGGGCTTAATAACAAAATATCTCTGATCATTCACCCCCTCTTCTGACGCCACCTGCGGAAAAAAACCTGATAACTCAAGTACTTTGATCGCCCACCTGTATCTTGGTACAAATTCTGCACAAATTGATCAGTACCACAACTCATCATTATTTGATGTGTCATCACCGGGACGACCCGGACGATCCCTTTGGGTTCGGATTGCCGTCTGGACGACCAGACCTTGGGCCAACCCAAAAGGTGATCGATATGACATCAAAAAAAAATAACCACAACCCACACAGCGCTTTTCAGACGCTGCCGGTGGTGGATATTTCTACACTAAGTGCCGACGAATTACCCCGGCGCATAGACTGTGCCCAAGCTTTGGGGCAGGCCGCGCGCGATGCAGGCTTTCTTTATATTACCGGCCACGGTATTCCCACTCACCTTATTGATGGGCTGACTCGCCGCAGCCGAGAGTATTTTTCCCTGCCTGTTGATCGAAAAATGCAAGATTACATTGGCCAATCGGTTAATCACAGCGGCTATGTACCCGAAGGTGAAGAGCGCTTTTACAGTAACAGCATTGATCGCAAAGAAGCTTATGATATTGGCTTTGATATGCCTGACCCCACGTTTGCGCGTCCCATGCTAGGCCCCAACCAATGGCCGGATTTACCGGGGTTCAAAGAGGACATTCTGCCCTACTACACGGCTGTGTTAGCGTTGGGCAATACTCTGTTCCGCGGTTTTGCTCTGGTACTGGGCTTGGCAGAAGATACGTTTACCCGGCACATTAGCCGTCCACCCAGTCAGTTGCGGTTGATCCACTATCCTTTTAATCCGGCCATGCCTCCGGATACACCGGGCATAGGAGCACACACAGATTACGAGTGCTTTACCATTTTATTGCCCACCGCTCCCGGCCTTGAGGTACAAAATGGCGCCGGCGAATGGATAGATGCCCCGCCGATGCCTGGGGCGTTTGTGATTAATATTGGCGACATGATGGAAATTCTCAGTAACGGAATCTACGTGGCCACATCGCACCGGGTGCGCAAAGTGGCCGAAGAGCGCTACTCCTTTCCTATGTTTTGCAACCTCGATTACGACACTGTGATCCAGCCGGAAACTTCGCTAATAAGTCCCGACAACCCCGCTAAATATTCACCCCTGGTGGCCGGCGAACACCTTTATGCACAAACCCTGCAAACTTTCGGCTATCTAAAACAACGACTGGCCGAAGGTAAAGTGCAACTGCCTAAAGGCGCCAAAGGTTTATCCTCTTTTGGTCGTAAAGCCGGAGGCACAGCATGACATTGGCAGAACTTTTGGCCCACCACAGCCTGCGTCCGCAAGAGTCAGTACCCGAGTGGATGCTCGGTTGCTTTCGCCGGCGCGCCATCAGCTTTGCCAATGGTCAATCGGATGTCACCACCCTTGTTTATTGGATTCAAAGTCGCAACTTCACCTTGGATTTACGCTTACCACATACAAGCGAGCAGCCGCCTTTGCGCAATTGGCAAGCGTATTCCGCCCAAGAGCTGCAAATACTCGCCAATTACGAGGGCTGGCAGGCCGATAGTGTGTGCACGGGCAATGCCTTGAGCTGGCAAGGCGGCTGCTCACTGCAATTACACAACCGCTGGCCTGAACCGGCGAGTCTTTACCGTATTGGCAATTGCATGATGGAATTTGCACCCAGCGGTGCCTATGTGGAGGACTGGCGTTTACAGGTCAGTTCCCCCGGCCCGCTAATTGGTTTACGCCTGCTGCAAGAGCGCAATCTGCATACTGGCGAGTGCCAGCATAAAGGCGGGGGATTGATTATTTGTGGCGACTATGCGGCACTGGTTCTCGGCCGGCCTGAAGTCATAGAGTATGACCGTTTAACCCTGCCCAAGTGCGTGGCCGCCGCGCAACAAGACCCTGCGCTACTGGCCCGCTACTTTGCATTTGAGACCTCAGTTGCACGGGGGTCACTCGTTGGAGGTTTTACCGTAGAACACAGCACCTGCCCCGGGCGCAGTGGTGAACAACTATTTGAAACAAGCGGTTTTGAGTGGTTACCAGATACCCAGCAGCTGCGGCATACCTACAGCAAGAACGGCCATGAATATGAACGCTTGTTTAGCATTGATACTTTTGAAGCCGAGGTGGATTTTAGTCTGACTACCCCTATCGATACGGGCGCTCAAGACTGGTTTACTCGGGAGGCACTCACACTGA
Organism: Cellvibrionaceae bacterium; assembly: GCA_036554405.1. GTDB lineage: Bacteria > Pseudomonadota > Gammaproteobacteria > Pseudomonadales > Cellvibrionaceae > Gilvimarinus. The sequence goes on from DATBNH010000575.1 coordinate 8,722, forward strand.
CCCGTTACACGGAGGTACTTGAGTGATTACCCAGCGGCACACAAAATTGCCGAAGGCAACAATGAGTACCAACGGACCCTTTAAACAGTTGAGTCTTGCGGGGTTTACCGCTCCGCAAAGCTGGACCGGCACGCTATTCAAAATCCTGCCCGCCTCACCTGAATGGGCAGAGCTGGATTTTCAAGCGGTATGGCTTAACCGACAGAAACTACACTCTTTTTTTGGAGAAGATGATTGCTGGCCACCGGACAATCTGGATCTGGAGGCCGACCGCGCCGATCTACATTGGCATTTTCAGGAATTTCAAGCGGGTCGCTCTTTTGCGTATAGCCTGTTGACCCTGAATCAAAAAAAATGTCTTGGTTGTTTATATATCTACCCTACCGCCAGTGAAAATCATGATGCCGAGGCTTATTTGTGGACCTGCACAACATTAACCACTGCGCGCAAACAAAATGTTGAGGCCGAAATCATGGCATGGCTGCAATGCTACTGGCCCTTTTCAGCCATCGCCTGGCCCGGGCGATTAATACCCTTTGCCTGCTGGCAAGCACCCAATTACTACGCGCTCAACCGAGCTTTTGAACCGACAGGATATCGGCCCAGTGGTTGAGCCTTCAAGGACTTATCAGTAGCGTGTAATCGCTTTTTTACAACTTATTAATATCAGGGGAATAGTTATGATTAATTTTCAACGTCTGCTTCGCACAGTGGCTCTGGCCACCACACTGCTTTTTTTTACCGCTTTTGCAAATGCTCAAGAGGAACCCAAAAAATTTACCATGGCCTGGTCTATTTACGTGGGCTGGATGCCTTGGGCCTATATTGATGAAACCGGCATAATGGATAAATGGGCCGAAAAATACGGTATTGAAGTTGAGTTACGTCAAATCAATGATTACATTGAGGCCATTAATATGTATACCGCCGGCCGTTTTGACGGCGCCACCATGACCAACGGCGATATGCTGACTATTCCCTCGGCCTCGGGTGTGGATACCACCGCGCTGATTACCGGTGATTTTTCCAATGGTAACGATGCTGTTGTACTGAGAAATCGCGACAAGCTTGAAGATATTAAGGGGCTGGATGTTTATTTGCTGGAGTTATCGGTATCTCACTACACCCTCGCCCGCGCACTGGATTTTGCCGGCTTGACCGAACGCGATGTGCGCGTAGTAAACACCTCGGATGTGGATTACGCCAGTTTATTTAACGACGCCAATGTACAAGCCGCCACCGTGTGGAACCCGGCGTTGGCAGAGGTAATGAAAAATCCCGAGGCCAATATTGTATTCGATTCCACACAAATTCCGGGTGAAATTCTCGACATTATGGCGGTTAATTCTGAAACCCTTAAGGCCCATCCTGAGCTAGGTAAAGCGATGACCGGCGCCTGGTTTGAAGCCATGACAATTATCAGCTCAGACACACCGCAAGGACTGGCCGCACGAAAAATGATGGCCGAGGCTGCCGGCACCGACCTGGACGGCTTG
>DATBNH010000576.1:0-6103 GCA_036554405.1 Cellvibrionaceae bacterium
TGAGCGCGATATCAAACCTGCCGATAAGCTGGCGTTGGACAGCTTAGTGCATATGGCGCAACGGGTATTAAACCAGCGCGCAGGCGTGGCAGAGGCATTAATGGCAGGCGACAATGCCGGGGCCTTATCGGCCATTTTACAGGTGGGCACTTCCGCCGGTGGTGCGCGCCCCAAAGCGGTTATTGGTATTAATAAAGCACGCACCGAAATTCGCAGCGGCCAGGTAACCTTGCCCGATGGCTTTGAGCACTTTTTATTAAAATTTGACGGTGTAGTCGAGAGCACTCGCGAGCGCGAAACTTTTGGTGACCCGCAAGGTTTTGGGCGTATGGAATACGCCTATTATTTAATGGCCAAAGACGCGGGAATTGATATGTCTTACTGCGAACTGCTGGAAGAGGGCGAGCGCGCCCACTTTATGACCAAGCGGTTTGATCGGGTGGGTAATCGCAAAATTCATTATCAGTCTTTGTGCGCCATGGATCACGCCGATTATAAACAGCCCGGTGCTTACAGTTACGAGCAATTGTTTGCGTTAATGCGTAAGCTGCGCTTAACCCGCGAGCAGGCGCTGCAAATGTATCGGCGCATGGTATTTAATATAGTGGCGCGCAACCATGACGATCACACCAAAAATTTTGCTTTTATATTAAATACCGAAAACCGCTGGCAACTGGCCCCGGCTTTTGATGTGGCCTTTAGTTATAAGCCCGGCTCGCCCTGGGTAAACGCTCATCAGTTGTCACTCAATGGCAAGCGCGATAACTTTACCCGGGAAGATTTATTGGTGCCAGCGCAAACTTTTTATAAAGAAGCTGTGAGTATTATTAATGAAGTGACCGACACCGTAGCCACCTGGCCCAGGTATGCCGAGCGCGCCGGTGTGTTTACCGAGTTTGCCAAGCAGATTGGCAAAGCGCATCGACTGAGCTTGTGAATTTTCCTGCTGTAAAAGCTAGTGGCCCATGGGGATTAAGCGCTCATTAATGGCGGCGGGCACAGCGTAAGCGCGCTGCGCATCGGGGTGAAATACCACAAGAAATTCCGCCAGCGCATCTTGCTCGCCACCGCTGTTGGAAAAACTGGCCCGGCCTGGATCCATCGCCGCCACCTCAGCATCAACTAGCGATTGATACTGGGCATTACGCAGCCCCTTAAATGGCCAGCCGCTGCCGCAGTCTCTGGCAGCCGCGCTTGGGCCGGCTGCGCAACTGGCCAGGAAGTCCAGCGCTACTAGTCTGAAAGTGCGCTGTGGGTCGCCGATCAATAAACCGTCTCTTACTACCACATCCCAGCGCTCGCTGGCATTGCCTGCAAGCAAAACCTCCAGTTGCCTTACCCGCTGGCCATCGGTGTTAACACCTAAATTGGTGTCGCCAGTAGAGCGCGCCGGGGCTTCGGCGTCAAAATGTAAACGCAAACCGGCGGTGTGAGCAAAGCCGCCTTTGACCATATGCTCGGCCAAATCGTGCAGCTCGGCCGCCGTTACTGTGACCAAGGCCAGGCCGTTGTTAAAAGCCAGCGCCGTTTGAATGTCGAGCTGGGAAATACCGCCTGCCGGTTTGCCAAAATCATTGGCCGCTGGTGGCAGCAGTTGCAGCTCGGCGCTAGAGGTGGAGCCTGCCGGGCTAGTTATTTGGCCAATAGAGGCGCGAATACCGCCGCCGTTTTTAACCGATATTATCGGCGGGTTTTCACTGGCCATCTGCGCGGCATACCATAAATTGGCATCGGCCGATAAATTGCCCAGGTTAGTCTCGCGACTGCGCACCTGTGCGCGTCGACCATCCAGAAATACCCGGGTTACGCCATAGGCACGGCTATCGAACTCGCTCAAAATATCGCCAATAACATGGGCCACGGCGGCTACCTCTGGATCGACTTGTGCATTCAGATTATTCACCACCTCTTGGGTACTGGCCCAGGCACCGTTGGTGAGGCTGTTAAGGCTGCCGGTAATCACTCGGCCAGCGGCATCAAATTCAAGCAGTAAACGGCCTAGATATTTATAATCGCCATCGGTATTTACCAACAATACCGGCTCGTTAATGGGGCTGGTGTAGAGCAGCGGATAAGTATCGGCTGGCCTATCGCCATTGTGCAAAATATCGTTGTTATCGGCCAACAGCGTATTGGAGCCTCCGCCGACAATAATATCTCCACCTTCAAGACGTGTGGCCAGAGCGCGTTCAACGCTCAGAGTTTGCATGTGCGAGAGCAGAATAATTTTATTGATGCCTTGCTGGCGCAGCGTGTCGACCTCGGCTTGTATGACGGCGGCTAAATTATCCAGATTCTTTGGGTTATTGCTAATAAAGTTCTGCGGCAAAATAGTAAGATCGCCAACCGAGGTGATCGCTGCCAGGGTAGGCGTTACCGCGCCGACGATACCAATAGCTTCACCGGCAAGGGTAATTACGGTGGATGGCGCCACTTTACCGGCCAGCGTGTTCGCCTGCTGCCCACCCTTTACCTGTAAAGGTGAGGTGGCGGCATCGGTGGCAAAGTCGATGTTGGCGGCAAGATAGGGAAAGCGGGCACCAGGGTAGTCGCCTTCGTTACTGATAATGTCGGCAAAGCCGCGAGGGCCGGTATCCAGATCGTGATTGCCAACCGCCGAGGCCTGAACGCCCAACAGGTTTTGAATGTAAATTTCGCCACGCCCGGCACCGGCTTTGCCCAGCACCGCATTCATGCGGCTATCCTGGCTGGCCTGAAAAATTGGGCCGGGAATATAATTGTCTCCCGAGCTTAACAGCAAGGTGTTGGCGGGCCTTTGCGTGCGAAAATGATTCACCAGTGCTGAAAAATTCTCCACATTTAACATGGCCGCCGTGCCACCGCCGTCAACATCGGCAAAGTGCAATAATTGCAGGGTAAAACGGGCTTCGGCTGGCGGGTGCTGGTTGCTGTTGACGCAGCTGGTTAATATAAAAGCCACGCACAACAACAGGCAGGACACAAGAGTGCTTTTCATAGGGCTATCTCTAACGGGTGATATTGTCACTATGCCGCAGATATATGACTTAACTGTGAAGGTTGCATTGACTGGCAACTAAGGCATCTGTACCTGACCTCAGCTTTGGTTTATGCTTCGGACTGAACAGGAGCGAGGTTTTCCATGAGCACACCCAGCAATTTTGACAAGGTGCGCGCCGCCCAGCTGGAGTACAACAGTAAGCGGGCATCGGGTTATCGCGAGCAGGCATTAAAGCTCTACCCGTGGATTTGCGGGCGCTGCACCCGCGAGTTCACTCGCAAAAACCTGTCGGAGCTGACCGTGCATCACCGCGATCACAATCACGACAACAACCCCTCCGATGGCAGTAACTGGGAGCTGTTATGCCTGTATTGTCACGACGAAGAGCACACCAAGTTTGAAAATCTGGTGCGCTATGGCAGCACCACCGAGACTAAAATCAAGCCCGCCACTTACAACCCTTTTGCCGATTTAAAAGCCAAGCTGGAAGGTAAATAAGTTGGCGTTATAATTACTAATTCACCCATCGAGATAAAGACTATGATAATAAAAGCACTGAAATATTTGGGCCTGGCCCTTACCCTGGGCATTGTCGCTGCTTCTGTACAGGCTGAATCGGAAACGGAGCAGGTGTTTGAAATGCGCACCTACACCACCCACGAGGGCAAGCTGGATGATCTCAATAAGCGTTTTGCCAATCACACCGCCCGGCTGTTTGAACGCCATGGCATGCGCAATATAGGCTACTGGGTACCCACCGACCCCGAGCGCTCAGAAAACACCCTGATATACATTCTCGCTCATGACAGCCGTGAGGCGGCGCAGCAAAGCTGGCAAGGCTTTCTTAATGACCCTGAATGGCAAGAAGCCTATGCCAAGTCCCGGGAAAATGGCCCTATTGTCAAGCATATCGACTCGGTGTTTATGACCGCCACCCAATACTCGGCGATTAAGTGATCAACCCCATTATGGCCCAGGCAATATCCGTAGTTTGAGGTTGCGCCCACGGGCCTTGGGGCGGCACAATACGCGGCTGTAGCGCCGCCTTTATTGCGCATTATTCACCCTAAAAGCCCTCTGCCATGTTCTTCTCGCCCGAGCGACAGGATTTTTTCAAACCGCTGACCAGCAAGTATCGCGAGCAAGTTGTGCAGTGCTTGTGCCTGCTGTACCAGCGCCTGTATGGCTCTAATGCTGACTACGGTCATTCCCTGTCGCGCGAGCAATTGCTGGAAATTCTGGAAGAGGCGCTGGTGCGCACCCCGGTGGTGGATATTGGCCCGGTGGCGGAAGACGACGCCCTCGGCGAGGACACGCCCCAGCGCTTTAAATCGCACCGGGAGCTGGCCGGCTGGATTCTCAAACAGCTGCTGGACTACGGTTGGCTGCAAAAACAGGTAGATACCGCCACCTTGCAATCCACCTATCCGTTTACCCGGCTGGGGCGCTTGTTTACCCTGCCGCTGGTGGAGTCCGACAGCGCCCAAATTCGCACCCGTCACCGCAACACCCGAAATACCTTGAACGCGCTGGAGGCTTTTTTAAGCCGTGGCGAGGTACACGATCTGCTGGATGCTTTTGAATACTCCGAGCGCATAGTCACCGACTTTACCGATGTGATTGCCGAGCTGGAAGAGCGCAAGCGCGAACTGGTGCGCGAGGTGGAATCCCAGCAGTTGGTGCAGCAGGCCACCGACCAGTTTTTTGAGTTTATGGAAAAACGTTTTCAACCCGATGTGTCGGTACGGCTTTCTGCCGACAGTGTGGAAAAACACCGCGATCAAATTAACAAAACCGTGGCGCGCATTCGCCGTCAGAAAAAAGACTTTAAGCAACAAACCGAGCTGCAACTGCGGCGGTTAATTCCCGAGCTGGCTCACCCCGGCCAGTCGGTGTTGTGGACTATTCTCGACACCATTGAACGGCGCATGGGCAACGCCGCCGATATTATGTTGCCGGCACTGCGCCGGGCACTGCACAGTTTTACCAAGCGCGCCGATATTATTATCCGTCAGTTGAGTTACCTCAATAGCCAAAGCAATAATGACCTGGTGGCCGTATGCCAGCGCTTGAGTCAGTTGAGTGAGGCCGAGGCCGGCGAGCGATTAACTGCCGCCGCCGAAAAAATGGCCTCTGTAAGAGTACAATTAATAGACCCGGGCCAGATTAAAATACAAGAGCGCAAACAGTCGGCGCTGGTAAAAACCGCTGTGGGTGAGCAGCCTGACCTGGACTCCGAGGCCCAGCGCGAGCTGTTAATACAACAGATGCTGGACCAGGCCTTTGCTCTAGATAACAGCGGCCTGCGCGATTACGTGTTTCGCGCTCTGCGCGCCGGGCACAAAGTTTCTACCCGCAACCTGCCTATAGATAGCGCCCGGGATTTACTGGCTATGGCCCATGTGATTGAAGTGGGTGCGGTTAATAATTTATCCACCGATTACCGCTTTAGCGTAGAGCCCACCGGCCACCGCATTAGCTCGGAGTATTATCACGAGCTGGATGAATTTACCATTGAATTAAAAGCCATAGCCGCCACCGATGCGGCCACAGAGTAAACCATGCTGGATAACTATTTAACCGAACAATTGCAACCGCTTAACCTCAGCGGCGAGGAGTTTTCAGAAATACTGATTCGCCTGCTGGATTACGGCGTTTTGTGCCGCGATGAAAACCAGACTGAAGCGGCGCTGTACGATCGCTATTTGCAGTGCGCCCGCTTGGTGGAAGATTATCTGGCCGTCATCGGTATGCGCATTCAACACGATCGCCAGTTTGCCTTTGTGCGTGTCTATCCGCCTGGCGCGATTATTCCGGGTATGGCCGATGACGACAGCTCACCGTTTAACAGCGGGTTTCGGGTAAGGCCCAGCCAGCAAGAGGTGATGGTTATTCTGGTGCTGCGCACCGAATATCAAAAAAGTCTGCGCGAGGGCCAGGTGGACGAAAAAGGCCGCGCTATGCTCTCGCTGGAAGGCCTGGCCATTGCCATGAACAACTTATTAAAGCGCTCCCTGCCCGAAGGCTTGGTGGAGCGTAAAAATTTGTTTCGGCGGCTGCGTCAGTTGCGGTTGATTCAATTTAATGTAGACGATGAACTGGATAGCGACGAGAGCTGGATCA
>DATBNH010000607.1:0-1938 GCA_036554405.1 Cellvibrionaceae bacterium
CCCTCCCCCAGCCCCTCCCGCAAGCGGGAGGGGAGTTTTGGGCGATCTCTACAGCGGGAGGGGAGCTTTATGGGGCTCCGCTGGCGGAGGGAAGCTCCCGTCCTTCGTTTTCCGTTCTTCGTACTCCGTGTACCGTTATCCGCCCCTTTATTTTTTCGCGCGCTTACGCTCGTTTTCTGTAAGCAATTTTTTGCGCAAACGAATGGACAGTGGCGTTACTTCTACCAGTTCGTCGTCTTCAATAAATTCCAGCGCTTGCTCCAGGGTGTGGCGAATGGGCGGCGACAGGGTCAGTGCTTCGTCGGTACCGGAGGCGCGTACGTTGGTCAGCTGTTTGGCTTTGGTGGGGTTTACCACCAAATCGTTACTGCGTGAGTGAATACCAATAATTTGGCCTTCATACACTTCAGCGCCGTGGCCCAAAAACAGACGGCCGCGATCTTGCAATGGGTGCAAACCGTAAGACAAGGTTTTACCTTTAACCATAGACACCAGCACACCATTCTGACGCTTGGCCACTTCGCCTTCTTTGATGGGGCCGTAGTGATCAAAAATACTGGTCATAATGCCGGAGCCGGAAGTAATAGTCAGGAAGTGACCGCGAAAACCGATCAAGCCGCGTGAAGGAATCAAAAATTCCAGCTTAACGCGGCCTTTACCATCGGGTTCCATATTGGTCATTTCGGCGCGGCGCAAGCCCAGCTCTTCCATCACCGCACCCTGGTGCTGGTCTTCCACATCAATTACCACTTGCTCGAAGGGCTCGTGAATTTCGCCATTCACTTCTTTTTGAATAACCTCGGGGCGAGAGACACCCAGCTCAAATCCTTCGCGGCGCATATTTTCAATCAGAACCGACAAGTGCAGTTCACCGCGCCCGGATACTTTAAATTTATCGGGTGTTTCGCCGGTCTGCACGCGCAGTGCCACGTTGTGAATCAATTCCTGATCCAGACGATCGCGAATATTACGCGTGGTCACAAACTTGCCTTCTTTACCGGCAAACGGCGAGTCGTTCACCTGAAAGGTCATGCTTACGGTGGGCTCGTCTACGGTAAGTGCAGGCAGCGCTTCGAGTTTGTCGGGGCTGCACAGGGTGTCAGAGATGCTCAAGCCATCAATACCGGTAATACACACGATATCGCCGGCGCTGGCTTTATCGGTCTCTACCCGCTCCAGGCCGTGATAACCCATGACCTGCAGTACCCGCGCCTTGCGCGGCTTACCATCCAGTGACAATACCACTAGCTGTTGATTGGGAGACAGGCTGCCACGGGTGATGCGGCCAATACCGATAACGCCCACATAGCTGTTGTAATCCAGCGCCGAAATTTGCATTTGAAACTCGCCGTCTACGTCTACATCGGGCGATTTCACTTTATCGACAACCATTTGAAACAGCGGCGTCATATCATCGGCTAATTCGTCGGGGCGTGGGCCGGCTACACCGTTCAGGGCCGAGGCGTAGATAATCGGAAAATCCAATTGCTCATCGGTGGCACCCAGGCGATCAAACAGGTCGAACACCTGGTCCACTACCCAATCGGGGCGGGCACCGGGGCGATCGACTTTATTCACCACCAGAATCGGGTTCAGGCCTTTTTCGAAAGCCTTTTGCGTAACAAAACGGGTTTGCGGCATGGGGCCGTCTACCGCATCGACCAGCAGCAATACGGAATCGACCATCGACAGTACGCGCTCTACCTCACCGCCAAAGTCGGCGTGCCCGGGGGTATCTACAATATTAATACGATAGTCGTTCCAGCGAATGGCCGTGTTTTTCGCCAGAATGGTAATGCCGCGTTCACGCTCCTGATCGTTGGAGTCCATGATTCGCTCAGAGTCTACGTCACGGCGGTCAAGGGTGCCGGATTGGCGTAGCAGCTTGTCTACCAGGGTGGTTTTACCGTGGTCAACGTGGGCGATAATGGCGATATT
>DATBNH010000636.1:0-8867 GCA_036554405.1 Cellvibrionaceae bacterium
GGTTTGCCGCTGCGGTGACGCTTTAACAGTTCCGCTTGTAAATAGTTGAGCGGATCTATATAGGGTTTGCGCACGCTCAACGATAAGCGCAGCATCTGTTCGCTGTCGAACAGAGCATCCTGACGTTTAATGCGATTAATCAACACTTCCAATGCGGCTATATCGGCGCGCAATTCCTGGCCGAGGCCGTGTAGTTCTGGTGGTACTAATTGTTGTTCGTAGTGTGCGGCGATTACGCCATCGGCTTTGCCTATCACCATTTCCAAAAGGTCGAGAAACGCCGAGAAAAACGGCCAGTTATCGACCATATCCACCAGCGTGGTGGGGGAGTTTTTCAGGGCAAACTCCAGCGCCTGACGGGTACCGAGCCAAGCCGGCAAATTAAGGCGCACTTGCATCCAGGCGAACACCCAGGGAATCGCCCGCAGGCTTTCTATGCCGCCGGTGGCTTTGCGTTTAGCCGGGCGCGAACCTAAGGCCAACAAGCCCAATTCTTGCTCGGGGGTGAGGCTTCTGAAGTACTCGACAAAATGCGGATGGCCGCGCACGACTCGGCGGTAACCTTCAAGGCTCTCTTGAGACATGCGCTCAATTAAATCGCGCCACTCTTGTTGCGGCGCTTCGTGTGGAGCCAAAGTCGCACGCAAGGTGGCGATCACATAGGTGGATAAACTGCTAAAAGCAATTTTGGGCAAACCGAACTTGTAGCGAATCATTTCGCCCTGCTCGGTTACACGAATGCGGCCTTTGACCGAACCCGGTGGTTGCGAGGTCATGGCTTTTTCTACCGGGCCGCCGCCACGGCCAACGGTGCCACCGCGACCGTGAAACAATACCAGTTGCACGTCATATTTTTCGGCCAATGCCACCAGCCGTTCTTGCGATTTATATTGCGCCCAAGTGGCAGCAAATTTACCGGCATCTTTAGCCGAGTCGGAATAACCGATCATGACCGTTTGACTGTGCTCGCTGTAAGTTTGATACCAATCCAACTGCCAGAGGGCATCCATTACCTGGGATGAACGGTCGAGATCGTCCAGGGTTTCAAACAGCGGCACTATGGGCATGTTCCAACTCATGCCGCATTCTTTTAATAGCAGCGCTACCACCAAAACATCGGAAGGTTGCTGCGCCATGGAAATAATATAGTGCGACAATGCCTCGGCAGGCTCTTCGGCAATAACGCGGCAGGTGGCCAGCACTTCGGCGCCCTCATCACTCACCGGCCAGTGCGTGGGTAACAACGGGCGCTTGTCTTGTAATTGCTCCAGCAAAAACGTCTGGCGTGTGGGTTCATCCCACTGGGCATAGCTACCCATTTCTAAATATTGGGTCAGCTCGTCCATCACCGCCACATGGCGGGCACCGTCCTGGCGAATATCCAGTGGTACTAAATTAATTCCAAAGCTGTGCACCCGGCGGATGGTATCCATCAGCGGGCCATTGGCAATATGCGGCAAGCCCACCGCGCGCAGCGATCGATAGCACACCATGAGTGGTTCCAGTAAATCCTGGCGCGACTCAATCAGGTTGGCCGGGCGCAGTGGTTGCTCGCCCTTAAGGCTGGCTTCGGCCCAATCCAGGGTGGCCTGAATACGGCTGCGTAAACCACCCAGGTAATCCCTGTAGGGGGTTTGGCTATCGCCCATTACCGCAATCAGCTCGGCGCTGGCCTGGTGCATACTTAAATCGCCGTAGAGACTTTGCACATCGCGCAGATACATCTCAGCGGCCATCCAACGCCCTAGCAACAAGACTTCGCGGGTGACTTTATGAGTAACATTGGGGTTGCCGTCGCGATCGCCGCCCATCCACGAATAAAAACTGAACGGCTGCAAATCTACTGGCAAGCGCTCGTCCAGGTGGCGGCTGCACAATCTGTCCAGGTGGCGAATAAAATCCGGTACCGCCTGCCACAGGCTGTTTTCGATGACCGCAAAACCCCATTTGGCCTCGTCGATGGCGGTGGGTCTAGTGCTCCGAATTTCGTCGGTGCTCCAAATTTCTTCCACCAACCGGTGCAGGCGTCCGCGCACTTTATCTTGTTCAAACGACAATAAATTACCGCGCTGTTGATCAGACAAGGTGTTGACAATCTGATCATATTTGCGAATCAGTGTGCGGCGCGTCACCTCGGTAGGGTGGGCGGTCAGCACCAGTTCTATTTTGAGCTTGCTGATCACCTCGGTGAGTTTTTCCCGGCCATAGGTGTCGGAAAAATTCAGCAACATGGCTTTTAAGCCATCTTCGGGTTCGGCCTCGGCGCTAGCGTTGTACTCAAGCTCGGCAATGTTGGATAAATTTAAAAACTGATTAAACGCCCGCACAATGGGCAGAATATCGGCATCGTCCAATTCACCCAACATGGCCACCAAAGGCGAGGCATCAATATTGTCGGCCTCGTTGAGGGTTTTCCCCAATTGGCGAATATCTTCCACCTTGGCAAAGCGCTCCGCCCCTTCGTGTTCGCGAATGGTCTCGCCCAGTAATTCACCCAAAAGGCGCACGTTTTCGCGCAGGGTTTCGGGAAGCTGTTGCATGCCTGACTCCTCTATTCAATCGGTCAAAAAAGGTTATCCACACCAGCTGTGGAAAAGTGTGTGTACGAATGCTGGGTAACCACTGTAGGGGCCTGCCCATGCAGGCCCGGGTCAAAATGGTCGTTTCTCAAACAGTGTTAATATTAAACAAAACCGCTGCGCTAAACTGCACCAATTCGGGCACAAGGCGAGCACTTTGCCCGCTTTTTATTCACGCGGGATCAAGCCTAATGCCCGCTAAACCCGACTACTATCAAAACTCAATACCTCGGCAATACGGCTGGCACCGGTCATTTGCATCAACAAACGATCTACACCCAGCGCTACACCTGCGCAGCTTGGCAGGCCCTGCTCCAGTGCCGCCAACAAATTTTCGTCCAACGGATACTGTGGTAGATTACGCGCGCGACGGGTAGCGAGGTCGGCTTCAAAGCGGCGGCGCTGTTCGGCGGCATCGGTTAACTCCCAATAGCCGTTGGCCAGCTCCATGCCCCCCAAAAAAGCCTCAAAACGGCGCGCTACCGGCTGGCCCGTGTCATCAGGCACAATTCGCGCCAGCGCCGCCTGGCTTATCGGGTAATCATAAACAAAGGTTAAACCGGTGGGCAATTGTGGCTCCAGTATATGGGTCACCAATAAATCCAGCCAGGCATTGGTATCTAACCCGCTGCCGTCTATTTCAATCAACCCCGCGGCCAGTTGTTGCAGCTGCGCCTGATGGGCTTGATGCGGGTCTAGCGCAAACGCCTGCATAAACCACTGGCGATAACTGAGGTAGTGGACCGGTGTGCCCGGCAGTACCGATGTAATTAGCGCCGCCACCTCGGCCATCAGCTGGCGGTCATCAAAGCCGATGCGATACCACTCCAGCAGCGTGAATTCCGGGTTGTGCCTGCGGCCGCGCTCACCGGCGCGGAAAACTTTGCCCAGCGCATAAATGCACTCGCCATAGGCGGCCAGCAAGCGCTTCATGGCGTATTCCGGGGAGCTTTGTAAATACAGGGTTTGCTCGCCGCTCTTGGCAATGATCGGCTCAATAAAGGGGTCGCTGACAAAGCTGGTGGCCAACTGGGGTGTTTCTACTTCAAGCACGCCCCGCGCGGCAAAAAAATCGCGCAGCTGACCATACAAAACGGCCCGCGCCAGCAAATGCTCGCGCGGGCCGCTCGGTGCAAAGGCATCAACCATAGAGGAAGACTACTCTTTAGCGGCGCGGCCCAGGTACTCACCGGTGCGGGTGTCTACCCGTACCACATCGCCGATATTCATAAACAGCGGTACTTTAACCACAGCGCCAGTGGTTAAGGTGGCGGGCTTGGTGCCGCCCTGGGCGGTATCACCCTTAAGGCCCGGGTCTGTCTCTACCACTTCCAGCTCAACATGGTTGGGCGGGGCAATGGCCAGCGGCGCGTTGTTGTACAGGGTGACCGTGCACTTATCCTGCTCGCGCAGCCATTTGTATTGATCGCCCACCACTTTTTTGTCGGCCTGAAACTGGTCGAAAGTGGTCGGGTCCATAAAATGCCAAAATTCGCCGTCGGTGTAGAGATACTCCATCTCCCGATCCACCACATCGGCGCCATCCAGCGATTCGCTGCCACGGAAAGTGCGCTCCCATACACGGCCAGTGGTGAGGTTGCGCAGCTTAACGCGGTTAAAGGCCTGACCTTTACCGGGTTTAACAAATTCGTTCTCGACGATATTACAGGGATCACCGTCCAGCATTACTTTCAGACCGGCACGGAAATCATTGATAGAATAGGTGGCCATAACCCCTCGCGTTAAGTTAACAATCAATTAAGGGCGCCAATGATACATCGAACCGCCGCCACATGGCAGAGCGAAGCCTGGCAAGATGCACTAAAAGATTTGATTCGCACGCCCGAGGCACTGTTTCAGGCGCTGGAATTAGACATTAGCCTGCTACCGGCCGCCCTTAAAGCCAGCCAAAGCTTTGAGCTCAGGGTGCCCCGCGCCTTTGTGGCCCGCATGCATAAACGCGATATTAACGACCCGCTGCTGCGCCAGGTGCTACCGCTGGGACAAGAACTGCTGGCCGAACCCGGTTACAGTCAAGACCCACTGGCCGAGGCGGCGGCCAATCCGCATCCGGGTCTTATTCACAAATACCACGGCCGGGTGCTGCTGATTGTGACCGGCAGCTGCGCCATTAACTGCCGCTACTGCTTTCGCCGCCACTTTCCCTATGCCGACAACCGCCCGGGCCGGGCCGACTGGCAACAGGCGCTGGATTATATTCGCGCTGACACCAGCATTACCGAGGTTATTTTCAGCGGCGGCGATCCGCTCAACGCCCCCGACAGCCAACTGGCTTGGCTGGTGAATCAACTGGAAGGCATCCAGCACATAACCCGCTTGCGTATACACACTCGGCTACCGATTGTGATTCCATCGCGCATTACCGATGACTGCCTGAGCTGGCTGGCTCATAACCGTTTTGCCACCAGCGTGGTGATTCACAGCAATCACGCCAACGAGCTGGACGCCGAGGTAGGCCAGGCACTTGAACGCCTGCGCAGTGCTGGCATTGTTCTGCTTAACCAAACGGTATTGCTCAAAGGTATAAATGACGACACGGACACACTGGCGAACTTAAGCGAGCGGCTGTTCGCGCTGGGTGTGCTACCCTACTATCTGCACCTGCTGGACAAGGTGGCAGGTGCCGCCCACTTTGCCGTCGGGCTCAATCAGGCACGTGCATTGCATTTACAGTTGCGCCAGCGGTTATCCGGTTACCTGGTACCCAAGCTGGTGCAGGAGCTACCTGGCGAGGCCAGCAAAACCCCCATTAGCTGACAGACGATGGCCAGCAGCTATAATGACCTTTAAAGGATGAGCCCAAGCAGTAGCCGCCTATGAATGACACGCTCTCTCAACATACGCTGCTCGCCAGACTGCGCTTGCCAGAGGCTACCGGCACCAGCCTCAGCTTTTGCAAAAGTCCGACGCCCAAACATGTGGAGCAGTGGCTGGAGTCCCTGCCGCTGACACGGATCAACTTTGTCAGCAGTATTCTCTACTCGGCACTGCCCGAGCTGGCGCGACTTAAAACCGACGGCGAAAACCATCTGAAACTGCTGGAGACAGTCCGCCCCGTAGTGCAAAGCTGTATTGGCGGCCTGGCGCACACCTTTATTAACCAACCGCTGATTCTGCCCACCCACGCCCTCAAGGCCGCCACTGTGGCCCAGGCCCTGCAAAAGCATTTGAGCAATGCCTACCTGGGTGCCCTGCGCGACTGCGTGACCAGCGGCAATAAAGCCGAGTTGGTGGCACTGGCTATTCACCGCGCCCTTACCGGCTTTGGGCTATTGCTGCTACGCAGCTATCAACTGTATACCCCGGCGCTCAATCAGCTATGGGTAGAAATCCACACCCTTTACCTGCTGGCCGAAAAACGCGGTCTGCACCAATTGCCACTGTCCGACCCACTGAACGGCAACAAGGGCGTAAAGACTATAGAGCAAGCCTATTTGCGCAACATTCTGCTGACCATGGCGCGGCCCAATCAACTGCGCCAGCAAGATATGGCAGACATCTATACAGCACTGGAGCAGCTCTCGGCCCAGGCCGCCGTTGAACCCTACCAGCGCGAAGATAACAACAATCTGCATCTGGTCATGCTCGACAACAACTTACCGCCGGTGTATCGCTCGCGCCTGGGCCTGTTCGACAGCAAACAGATTCGTGAAATTCGCGTCACTCATTTGTTGCAAACCCTGAATGATGGCCAAAACGTCAAGCAGGAAACCGGCCTCAGCCCGGTATTGGCCGCGCATCTGGTCGCCGCCTATAGCCAACCGGTGCAGCGGGTATTTGAGCGCAGCGAAGGCAATGGCGAGTTGGAAGTAACCCTCGGCTTGATCAACCTGCACTATCACACGGCCAACGGCATACCCTTTACGCTGTTTTTAGAAGAGCCGGCCAACCCCGGCATTGAAGGCGAACAGGCGGGTATTTTTAAAAAGCACGGCTTGCAATTAAAAGACCGCTCCCCCAGCGCCGAGCAGGACCCGTGGGGTCAGGCGTTTGATGTGAAGCGCCCCGGCCTGCACAGCGAGGGCCGCTCTACCAGCGAGATCGAAGAGAATATTCGACGAGATGCCCTGGCGCGTTATCGCGGCGAGCACCCTATAGTCACCTTGGAAATTATCGACACTAGCGCCAGTGGTTACGGCTTGCAATTAAGCGAGCAAACATCGCTCACGCTTAAGTCGGGCGATATTCTTGGCGTACGCGAGCCCGGTCGCCTCAAATGGGCCATAGCCGCGGTACGCTGGGTAAGGCGCGGTAAAACCGCCACCAATATAGGTATACAAGTGCTGGCACCACAAGCCACAGCCGCCGCTGCCGCCGTGGTACAAAAAACCGGCGACACCGCTGAGTTCCAGCGCGCACTGATTTTACCGGCCCTGCGTATGCTGGGGCAGCCCGAAACTCTGGTCACCAATGCGGTCAGCTTTCAGGAGCTGCACAAAATCAAACTGCACAAGAACGGCAAAATTATTAGCGCCCAGCTTACCCGGCGGCTGTTTACCACCGGGTCATTCAGCCAATTTACCTTCAAAGAGCTGGCCTCTGTGCGCGAACCCGAAAAAGACCAACGCAGTGCCAATCCCTTTGATTTACAAACACTTTGGCAAAAATAACCACAAATATGATACTTGACGCACAAATGGTGATTTTTGCGCCACCGATTGGCCCCGATCGTCAGCAGCGCTATTGAGGTCAGGTTCGAATCAGGTAATATAGCCAAGGCATGCCCAACGCATGGACAATTAAGCAAGTAGTAACCGATTACCGGACTATAATTGCGAGTGAGTGGACTGACCCAGCTGGGCAGTGCCAAGCCAGAACAAAAAGCGAGCGCAGTCATCTCTTATGAGCCCCAACGATACCATCCGTCTGTTAATTCTTAACGACTCCCAGCAAGAGGCCGAGCGCCTGATCAGCATGCTGCATAATGCCGGGCGTCCCAATCGGGCACAGCATGTTACCAATGAGGATTCGCTCACCAAATTACTGCAAGAACACGCTTGGGACATTTTGATCGCCCACGAGAAAACCCAGAACCTACCCCCCGCCAACGCTCTTAAATGTATTCGCCGTCTCAATAAAGACGTGCCCGTTATCCTGCTTAGCGATAATCACGAAGACACCCAGGCCCTCACCGATGGACTAAAAATGGGCGCTGCCGATGTAGTGCGGCTGGATGAAGATCAACACTTGCTGCTGGTGATTAGCCGCGAACTGCAAAACCGGGCTCACCGCCAGGATAAGCGCATAGCCGATCGCCGCTTTCGCGAATCCGAGCGCCGCGCGCAATCGCTGCTCGACAGCTCGCGCGATGCCATCGCCTATGTGCAGGACGGCCTGTATTTGTATGCCAACGAATCCTTTGCCGAGCTGTTTGGCTACGAAGACAAAGACGATATCGACTGCATGCCCATTATGGATATGGTGATCGACGACGATCAGCCCATGCTCAAAGACTTTTTAAAAGATTTCACCCTCAAAGGACTGGAGGCAGAAAATACCCGGGTGGAGTTTCGCGGCCTTTGCCACGATGGCAAAGCCACCCAGGTGGCGCTGGATGTGGCCCACGCCACCTTTGATGACGAGCCCTGCATTCAGTTTGTGGCCAAAGCCTCACGGATGGGCATCGACGAGGAGACCGCCAAGCAGCTGGAATCCATGAAGTGGAAAGATGTGGTTAGCGGTTTATACAATCGTGGCTATATGCTGGAACACCTGGATAAAAGCATTAACAACCTGGCCGATGGCGCAAGCCTTAGCCTGTTTTATATCGACATCAACGATTTTGCCGAATCCGTTCAAGCGGTGCTCGGCATTGCCGGCACCGATAAAGCCGTTGTCGATCTGGCCACCCTGCTGAAAAGCACCCTCGCCGACGATGAAATTCTGGCGCGCTTTGGCGACAGCACCTTTACCTTGCTTACCGGCAAAATAACCGCCGAAAAAGCCCAACAACGCGCCCGCGATTTGTGCAAAAAAATTGAAGATCATATTGTCGATGTGGACGGTAAAACCCTGCAGCTGACCGCCAGTATCGGTATTTCGCTGGTTAACGAAAACAGCACCAATGCCGCCACCGTGATAGAGCAAGCCATAGACGCCACCGAAAAAGCCCGCGCCAGCGAAGAAGAATCGACCCTGCTGTACGAGCCGCCGATTAGCGCCGAAGAAAAGCAAGAAAAAAATATTAAAGCCGATGTGCAAAATGCTCTGGACAACGACCGCTTCCGCCTGTTGTTTCAACCCATTATCAGCCTGCGCGGTTCGGAA
>DATBNH010000680.1:0-5404 GCA_036554405.1 Cellvibrionaceae bacterium
GGTATTGCCGAATTCTTTGCCGCCTTTATGCCGGTGCTCATTTTCAGCATGTTGGGTGATGCGGCGGATTTCTCTGAGTGGAAGCACAACCGCCGCGCCACCGGCCTGTTTTACTCTGCTGGCACTTTTATTCAGAAAACCGGTGGTGGTTTTGCCGGTGCCATGGTGCTGATTGTATTGGGTGCCTACGGCTATGTGGGCACCGACCCCTCCACCATTGAGCAGGCCAAAGAGGGTATGGTGCTGTTGATGAGCTGGATCCCGGCCATTTTTGCCTTTGTCTCTTTGTTATTGCTGATTGTCTATCCGCTCAATACCAAGCGTATGGGCGAGATCGAAGCTGATTTGATCGCGCGCCGCGCTGCCGCCGCCACCGAGTAACCCCCGCTGTTAGCACCTGTAGTCCTAATGGACTGCAGGTGCACTGCTTTTCTCTCCTTTTTACTGATTTGGCAAGCCGCTTGAGCTTACTGTTGGTTTCATTTGTCTCAGATATGTTATAACATAACATTATCGTGTTGTGTAAACGTGCTCTTTGCCGTCACTGTTAGACGGCAACGCACGGCGGTTTGCTGTTAAGTCAGCATGCGCTCAAATTTAATATCAGGGGGTAGGTGTGTTTAAAAAATGGTTGCTAGTCTCGGCGTGTTTGGGGTTGGCGCACATGGCCAGTGCCGATACGGTGCGCGGTGTGGTGCTCGACAGCGAAGGCCGTGGAATCGCCGATGCCACGGTGCAGGTTGTGGGTACCAGCCGCAAGGTGGTTACCGACAGTGAGGGTCGCTTTGCCCTGGAGGACTTGCCCAATGCCGATCTGGAGCTGCATGTAAGCTCCCGCGCTTTTATGCACACCAATGTGCATATCCACGGCACTGACGACAATGTGCAGGTGTTAATGCGCGGTTCGGTGATTGAAGTTATCGACGTAACGGCGCTGCCCTGGCATGTGTCGCAAATGGAGTCGGCGGCACCGGTGACGGTTTTAAGTGGCGATAAGCTACGCAGCAAACAGAGCTCAACCCTGGGGGCGACCCTGAACCGAGAGGTGGGTGTACACAGCTCTTACAATGGTCCAGCGGCAGCCACGCCCATTATTCGTGGCCTCAGTGGTCCGCGAGTGATGGTGGCGCAAAATGGTTTGGATGTGGGCGATGCCTCGCGTATTGGTCCCGACCATTCGGTAGCCTCGGAGGCGACCACCGCACGGCAAATTGAAATTCTGCGCGGTCCCGCGACCTTGTTTTATGGCAGTGGCGCCATAGGTGGCGTGGTCAATGTGGTGGATGATCGCATTCCCCGTGACGCCGAAACCTTTGGTGCCGGGCAGATTGAATACAACAGCGCCAACCGCGAGCCGGTGGTGCAGGGTAGTATTAATACAGGCGCGGGTGATTTCGCCGTGCATGCCGATGCCTTTTGGCGGGAGGCAGAAGATCTACGCATTCCCCGCTCCGACCATCACCATGACGACCATGAAAGTAATGGCATTTTGGAGGGTTCCGCCTACGACAGTCAGGGCCTGACCCTGGGTGGCAGTTATTTAATGCCCGAAGGTTTTGCGGGGCTGTCGATAGGCAGACTGGAGCGTAACTATGGCATCCCCGGTCACAGTCACGGCGATGAATTTGTTCACGCCGAGCTGGAGCAGGATCGTTTGCAGCTGGTCAGCGAATATCAGTTGCACAACGCTTTTTTGAGTGAAGTCCGTGCGCGCTATGGCTATACCGACTACCAACATCAGGAAATTGAAGGCGGTATGGCACTGACCACCTTCGCCAACACCTTGCACGAGGCGCGTGCGGATATTTTTCATCACCCCTGGCGTGAATGGCGCGGCGCCGTTAGCCTGCATTACCGCAATCAGGATTTTTCCGCCGTTGGTGAGGAGGCCTTCACGCCAGCGTCTACCACCGAGTCACTCGCTATAGCGCTGATGGAAGAGCGGCATTTTGGTGATGTGTTATTGCAGTTGGGCGCCCGAGCCGAGCATGTGACTATTAGTGCCGATGACGTTTTGCTAAGTGGCGATAGCAGTCGTGGCATCTACAGCATTGACCATGAATTCACACCGTTCAGTCTATCGGCGGGTGTGGTCTGGGACTTCACTCCCGGTTACAACCTTGGTGTATCACTTTCGCGCTCCCAGCGTGCACCCTCTTCTGCCGAACTGCTATCCAATGGCCCACACCTGGGCTCAGGCAGTTACGAAATAGGCGCGCTTTACGATGTGGTCGCCAATGATCATGGCGACTGGGTGGTGAATTTTTCCCGTGCGCCCATGGAGCTGGAAACCGCCAATAATATTGATATTTCATTACGTAAATTTGAGGGTGACTTAGGCTTTGTAGTCGGCGCCTTCTACAACCGTTTTGATGATTTTTATTACCAGCGGGCAACTGATTTGGTAGGTGAATTTCACCACGATCACGGCGATGAACATGATGACCATGGCCATGATAGCCACGACCATGGCCACGATGATCACGGCCATGATGATCACAGCGAAGATAGCTTACCGGTATTTATTTTTACCGCTGCCGATATGAAAACCTATGGGCTGGAAGGCGAGCTGCACTGGAAATTTGCCCAGCCACTCACTTTTATTGTCAGGGGTGACTACACCCGTATGCAGTTGCGCGACGGTGGTGACTTGCCGCGCGTACCGCCATTGCGCCTTGGTGCCGAGCTCAATTACGACCAGGGGCCGTTAACAGCTAGCATAAATGCTACGCGTTATTTTTCGCAGTCACGCATCGCTGAATTTGAAACCGAAACTGCCGGTTATACCTGGGTAAGCGCCGAGGTTGCTTATCGCTTTGGTGGCACTGCCACTACTACGGTTTTCTTGCGCGGCGATAACCTCGCCAATGAAGAGGCGCGAGTACACAGTTCATTTATTAAAGATATCGCGCCTTTACCAGCGCGGTCCCTTTCACTCGGCTTACGCAGTCGTTTTTAACAGGAGAGCAATATGAGTGCGATACATAAACACAGTCTGTTGGCCACTATTTTGGCCATGGCATTATTAGCCGGTTGTGGTGGCAGTAAAACCACCATAGACGGTGATCATGTGGGTACGCCGGATGGCCATGATGACGAGCACGATCATGAACACGAGGGCGAGCACGAATCAGTAATTACCGGGCGCTTGCTTATCAATGCGGCTGACTCGCAAATTGTCTATGTACTGGATGCTGAAGACGGCGATATTGTGGCAGAGCTAAGTGTGCCCGCAACGCCCAGTGCACTCTATCCATCGCCCGATTATCGCTTTGCCTCGGTCATTGCGCGCAACGACAACTGGGTGAGTTTTATTAATGGCGGTCTGTCACTGGAAGATCACGGCGATCATCAGGATTTGGTAGTAGAGACGCCGGCGTTGATGGATTTTTATCTCGATGGTGTTCGCCCTACTCACTACACTTTGGGCGAAGACCAGGTCGCTGTGTTTTACGATGGCAATGGTGAGCTGGGCGAACCTGCTGGCGTGGCGGTGTTTACCTCGGCCACTATTGCCAGTAACGGCGAGCCTTTGCTATTGACGCTGGATACCCATCAACACGGGGCAGCGCAGGCGCGTGGTGAGCATTTGTTGGCGACTGTTCGCGACCCGGCAACAGAAAGCACTTTGCCCGACCGCGTTGGACTATACCATCAGCATGGCGATCACTTTGATCACGAAAAAACCTTCGAAGAAACCTGCCCTGGCTTGCACGGTAGTGCGCAAACAGAAGATTTGATTTTGTTTGGCTGTACCGATGGCGTACTGGTGATCGATGAGTCACAAGATTTCAGCGAGGCGAAAATTGCCAACCCGGAAAGCTTTAGCGAAGGCATGCGCATAGGCAGCTTGTATGCGCACCACCATGTAGAGCAGGTTATCGGTGTGGCCACTGGTCAGTATTTCGTGGTTGATTCCGCGGCGAATACTATTAGTCCGCTGGTTTGGAGTGCTGCGGGCGAGGCTGATGTTGTGGCCCGAGGTTTTGCCGATGGTGGTGAGCTGTTTGTCTTGCTCCAGGCCAATGGCTCACTGACCGTGTTGGATGCCCATGATTGGGACGAGGTGGGATCGTTTAGCGTGATTGCCGAAGGCGAAACAGCCTCGGAAGATGCCGCTTACACACTTATCGTGCCACCAATGGGTGATGTGGTGTATGTGCTGGATACCAGCGACAACCACGTTCACGTGATTGATCTGGAGCATAGGGAAGTGGAGCATAGCTGGCACCTGGATTTTACCCCCACCCGCGGTATCTGGCTGGGTGTGGAAGGCGGTGAAGAACACGCCCACTAGTTCGTACCTTCTGCCCCCTTCCGCTTGCGGGAGGGGCTGGGGCACATGGTGTACATTTTTTTGTGGTACCAGCGTGAGTGTGCCAAAGGCTATTACAGGGGAGGCTGCATCCAAAGTTGGTCCCACCGCGTCATAGCACTATACTCACTGCAAATCACACAGGGTGCGCACCATGGATCTCGATAAAATAGAAAAGCTCGACGAGTTGAAACAGAAGGGCATGATCTCCGAGGAGGAGTATCAGCAAGCCAAGGCCAAAATACTGGGCAGCCAGGCCCCCGCTCCGGTATTAGTGGGCGATATGGATAATCGCACTTATAGCATGCTGATGCACTTTGCCCAGTTTTGCGGCTATGTGATACCCATGTGTGGCTGGATTGTACCGCTGGTGATGTGGCTACTTAAGCGAGAAGACCCCTATATCGACCAGCAGGGTAAGGTGGTGTTCAACTGGATTATCAGCGCTTTTATTTATTGTGTGGTCAGCGTCATCTTGATGATAGTGCTGATTGGCTTCCTGTTATTGCCGCTGCTGTTGCTGCTGTCCATTATCTTTACGGTGATAGGCGCTCTCAAGGCCAACGACGGGGTGATTCAGAACTACCCCATGAGCATCCCCTTTTTCCGTATAGACCCAAGCATGGGCACTGAACGGCAATAGCTCCCCGACAGGGGCAGAATCCTGTCCCTGTTTATCATTCTATCCATTTCCTGTTCTTGTGGTGCTTTTGCGCCAACTTTAAACAGCGATAAAGCGTATAAATTGCTCATCTAAAGGTGACTGTGCTGCTTTGAACGCGTGGCATGGCGCTGACTGAATGGTGTACAATTGCGCCTCATTTTTGTCGTACCCCATGAATTGACCAACCTTGTGATGCCGATATGGCTGTAAGCAACGGTATCGCCCGTAATCAGGAACCCTCCATGTTTGATAAAGACCAGACGCTTGCCAACTTTGACCCGGATATCTGGGCCTCCATCGAAAACGAAAGCCGCCGTCAGGAAGAGCATATCGAGCTGATCGCCTCGGAAAACTACACCAGCCCGCTGGTGATGGCCGCCCAGGGCACCAAGCTTACCAACAAGTATGCCGAGGGTTATCCGGGC
>DATBNH010000233.1:0-3453 GCA_036554405.1 Cellvibrionaceae bacterium
ATTACCTGGTGGTTACCGCCTACAACGCCAGCGGTGAAAGTGTTCCCAGCCTGGCGCTGAGCGCTAATCCCGGGTCCACTGAGATCAGCATTGAAGTGGATGCCAGCATTGACCCTGCACAGGGCACAATGGAAGATGCTGACGGTATCCCTCGTTCTGTCGCACGCATGATCGACAGTGGGGGTGTTGCCACAGATTTTCTGCTCAATGAGTTGGTTATCTATACTGATGACGAAACCAAGGTCAACGCTATTATGGGCCGCTGGAGCGGCAGTTTGCTCAAAAAAATCGAGATGGAGGATGGCTTTGCCACCTATCGGGTAGAAATAGATACCTCAAGCGCAGATGCTGCGGCCATGATCAGTGCGCTCAACGAGCTTTATCCAGAGGCTTCTGGACTATTCCAGACC
This sequence comes from Cellvibrionaceae bacterium, assembly GCA_036554405.1. Taxonomy (GTDB): domain Bacteria; phylum Pseudomonadota; class Gammaproteobacteria; order Pseudomonadales; family Cellvibrionaceae; genus Gilvimarinus. The sequence continues at coordinate 411 of DATBNH010000233.1, forward strand.
TCCAGTGACGCGGCCGCCAAACTACTGGCCATTGCCTATACAGAAATGCATCAGGAACAAATCAGCGTGTTCCCTAATTTTGTGGCCTTTCCTCAGGATATAAGCAGCGGTAGCACCGCCGAGACAAGTAATTCGGACGATACTGACTACTCACCCAATGCCTTCGAGTGGACCTATATGAACCGAGGCAGTGCCCAGGATATTGGTGTGGGCGCCGCCTGGCAGGCGATGGAGCGCGGTGGACGGTTTAGCAATAAGGTGTCCATTATGATTATGGATGGCGGTTTTGCTCCCAACGCTGATTTCCCGACCAATAGGCAAATGATCGGTCGCGGCTGGAGTATCCCCAATGCATCGGAATGCAGTGGCGGCAACCCCTGCCCCTGGCATGGCACCCATGTAACAACAGCCGCCATGGGTGTTGCCGATAATGGTTTTGGTGTGGCCGGCCCGGCCGGCCCTGTGGGGCGGTTGATTGCTGTGCAGTTCAGCACCAATGTGGTGGATATTATTGAAACCCTGAGCGAGACCATCAGCGTGCTTCCCCAGGTGAAAATTATCAATATGAGCTTTTCGCTGGAATTAGGTGCGGGCTGGGATGTGGCATCGAGAATATTCTGTATTTTCTGTCCTACCCCCAGTGAAATCTTAAGTGGCATTACCAGCTCCGTTACCAATTCCAACAAGCTTATTTTTGCCTCGGCCGGAAATGCTAACAGCGATGTGGATAGAAGAAATGGGTTGGGTATAGAGCGCTCCACCACTCTGCCCTGTGAGTTGGATAGCGTAATTTGTGTGGGCGGCATGGCCCATAACGCCACTGCCCGGGATGGAGGCTCCAACTTCGGTTCTCGTACGGGTGATAACAGTGTGGATATTTACGGCCCCTATACCGTCTGGAGTGGGACCGCCCCCAATGCCCCCGGCGATGAGGCGCGCAAGATTAATGGCACCAGCTTTTCATCCCCCTTTGTGGCGGGCGTCGCTGCGCTGGTTTGGTCGGCTGACCCTACACTGACTTCTCAACAAGTCTGGACAATCGTGCGCGATACCGCTCATGTGGGTGGCGTAGGCGTTACCGGTCATCAGCGCAGAATCAATGCCTTTGGTGCTATTAGCGAGATCCTGGGTGGAGAGCCTCCTACGGCGGTACTCAATGGTTCCGCTACTGTTCAGCTTAATCGCGAGTGGGCTGTAACCGCTGTCGTTAATGATCCTGAATACGGTGGCGCCTGCCCACCAATTGCTTGTCCATTGTCTTGGAGCCCCGAACCCAGCCGGACTGTCGGCAACTCGGCTTTTTACCGGTTTGATACGGCGGGCAATACCAGCGTTACGGTGACGGCTGAAGACTTAATAGGTCAAACGGTCAGTGCCAACCGCTCGGTCAATGTGATTAACTCGCCACCGGTGGTCACCCTCTCACAGCCCACAAGTGGCGCAACGATTTATGTGGGGCAAGTGGTGCAACTGTTAGGGTCGGCTACCGATATGAATGAAGGGTCAGATCCAGGGCCCGGCAACCTGTCTTGTACCTGGACCAGCAGCAATGCCGGTGATGCCTCCTTCCCCCGCACGGGAAGTTGTAATCGCACCGCTACTTTTGCCAGTACGGGCAGCCGTACGATTACCCTCAGGGCCACCGACCCACAGGGTCTTAGCAGTTCTGACACGGTCACCATCACCGTAAGCCCGGCACCTGCTAATCTGCCACCCACAATGTCCATGGGCAGTTTAAGCCCGGCCGTAAATAACTATGGTGATGGTTATAATTGGACAACAACTCTCACGGCTAATGCCAGCGCTACCGATCCGGAGGGGAATAATCCCATTACCTATATCTGGCGCGCCACCTCATTTTTGCCCGATAGCAGCACCGAATGGCGTAGCGACGTGCAACTTAGCAGTAGCACTTCAAGCGGTAACTTGAATTGGACGCCGAGCGGCAACAACATCAATGACTTGCTTGGTAGTTTTGCCCAGTTAGGGAACGATTGTTACTCAGGCCAAGTGGTGAGATTCACGCTGGAGGCACGGGATTCGCTTGGCAATTCAAGTTACCAGGCTTTACCTGATATAAAAGTGTACCGCTGTATTTTGATCTAAATTATAAGCCCAATGCTCCACAGTAATTTGAGGAGCATTGGCGCTATAAATATTCTTTGGGCTATATCCGTCTTGTCACCGTGAGACGGGACCCAACACCCTCTTGCGCCCGGCCATGCCGGGCGTTTTTTTATCGGTGATTCGATGATCGGTGACTCGTCAATCGCTTATTGCAGACTCTTGACCAGCCGCGCAAGACTTATCATGTCGATGGCTTTGCCTATGCGCCCTTGCATGACCGCCACCAGGCTGTGCATAACAATCAAATTGCGGGTAAGGGCGGTTTTGGTTTCCGACAGGTGTTCGCGCGCGGCGCTTTTGGCGGCGCTGTAGCCTTGTGACTCGTACACTTGCAATACCGATACGGTATTTTCCTCGGCGGTTACTTCGCGTGGCACCGGTTTATAACCTAACTGGCTAACCATTTCCTCGGCCAGCGTCCAGACCGACCAGGGGTTTTGCCCGGTGAGTAGGTGATGATCCTGGCTGATATTATTCAGGTACAGATCGCCTTCGTTAAACACACCGCCACGGTGGGTCAGTTTGTCTTCTAACAGGAAGGGAAAAATTTCCCGGGCATTGGATATTAATAATAATTCTTCGCGGTTGGTAAAGCCGGTAACTGACTTGCCTTCGAGCAATGGTTTGCCGTTAGAGAGCGTAACATTAACCAGTGCCGCCGGGCCGTGGCACACAGCCCCAATCACCTTGCCCTGTTCATAGTAGTCGCGCACCAGCGACTGAATGGTTTTATTGTCGGGGAAATCAAACATAGCGCCCTTGCCACCGACAAAATACACCGCCCGGTAATCGTCCGGGTTGATGGTTTCTATGGCTAAGCTGTTAATGACTTTTTGCTGAGCGAGTTTGTCATTTAAAAAAGCGTAGTCGTAAAGCCCCATATCGTCGCCATCGATTACCGCCGGCGGTTCGCCAC
>DATBNH010000009.1:0-6940 GCA_036554405.1 Cellvibrionaceae bacterium
CATATCCTCATTGATATTCCCGTGGGTCCCACCGCCAAAGTCAGAGACAGTGCACACGCCCGGCGTTTATCGACTATGTTTGAAACAGTTGCCGAGGCCTTGGGGGTGATGGTGCGCTGTGTGGTGACCGATGGTATACAAACCATCGGCAGCGGTATAGGCCCGGTGGAAGAGGCCCGGGATGTATTAATGGTGCTACAAAATGACCCTCATGCCCCGCCAGATCTGGTGACGCGCTCGGTATATTTGGCCTCTCAACTGTTATCCATGGCCAGTGGTAAGCCCCAGGCAGAGTGTGTGGACGAGGCCGGGCAGCTACTGCAATCGGGCCGTGCCTGGCGACAGTTCCAACGTATTTGCCAGGCTCAGGGCGGTTTGAAAACGCTGCCTCAAGCGGCCTTTTCTACTGAGCTTCACGCCCGTGACAGTGGCCAGTTGGTGGCTACCGATAACCGCCGTCTGGCGCAGTTGGCCAAACTGGCCGGTGCGCCTAACTCGCCGGTTTCGGGGCTGCGGCTGGCGGCCAAGCTGGGTGAAACAGTGGCCACAGGCCAGAGCCTGGCCACGCTCTTCGCCGCCACCCGAGGTGAGCTGGACTATGCCCTGGATTATTACCGGGAAAATCGCGATTTGTTCGAAATTGCCTGAATAGCTTTGTATAATAACCACAAAAAATATAAGGTTACTGTTTGGTGCCCCGTTTCCCATTATGGATATGGAAAGTGATCATGATAAAACCGGTACTTTTCTCTCTTACTGAGCTGCCCTTATGTGCTCCTTTGTGTGCCGCGCTTGAGGCCGAAGCAGGGGTGATTAACCGCCGCCAGTTTCCCGATGGTGAAAGCTATCTGCGCGTCGACACCGCCGTTAAGGGCCGCGACTGCGTGATACTGGCTAACCTGGTCAACCCGGATGCCCAGTTCTTGCCACTGCTCTTTCTTACCGCCACCCTGCGCGAGCTGGGCGCTAACAGCGTGGGGTTGGTGGCGCCCTATTTGTGTTACATGCGCCAGGATACCCGCTTTGCCGAGGGTGAGGCCATTACCTCGCGTATTTTTGCCGAACAATTATCGCGCGAGCTCAACTGGCTAATAACCGTAGACCCGCACTTGCATCGCTATCACAGCCTCGATGAAATCTACAGCATTCCCGCCGTGGCTTTGGCGGGCGCGCCGGTGCTGGCGGCCTGGCTGGCCGAGCAGGGCGGTCAGCTGTTGCTGGTGGGTCCAGATATCGAGAGCGAGCAGTGGGTGGCGGCCATTGCCCAACAAATCGGTCAGCCCTATGTGATTGGCCGCAAAGTGCGCCGGGGCGACCGCGATGTGACGGTGACGCTGCCGGATATCAGCGTCTACCGCGAACACACGGCGGTGATTATTGACGATGTGATCAGCAGCGGGCAGACCATTTTAAAAACCCTGGCGGCGCTAAAGGCGGCGGGTATGCAAAAAATTGATTGCGCGGCGGTACACGGTATTTTTGCCGACGGTATCGACACTGAATTATTGCGCCAGGGCATTGGCCGTTTAATCACTACCAATGCTATTCCCCATGCATCCAACCGTGTTGATTTAACCGGCGTGCTAACGCCCACGATTTTGCAGCACCTGGCCCTGTGTCGGGCACATCTGGAGTAGTAGCTTTATGAATATAGTTTTTTTAGGCGGCGCTGAAACCGTTACCGGCTCCAAGTTTCTGGTAGAGAGTGGCGATACCCGCGTGCTGATCGACTGCGGTTTGTTTCAGGGCTACAAGTGGCTGCGCGAGCGCAACTGGCAAGCACCGCCGGTGGATGTAAATACCCTCGATGCCATAGTGCTCACCCACGCACATCTTGATCACTCGGGCTATGTGCCGCGCATGTATAAAATGGGTTACCGGGGCCCGGTTTTTACCCACCGCGCCACCCGCGATTTGTGCAGTATTCTGTTGCCCGACAGCGGCCATATTCAAGAGGAAGATGCGCGCTTTTACAGTCGTCATAAACTCAGCAAGCACGCCAAGCCCGAGCCGTTGTATGATCGCCAAACCGCCGAAAACTCCATGGCGTTATTCGAGACCGTGGAGTTTGGCGAGGTGTTTGAGGTGGGCAGTGTACGCATTCACTTGCAGCCGGCCGGGCACATTCTGGGGGCGGGCTCTGTAATTGTTGAGGCCGAGGGTAAACGTGTGGGTTTCTCCGGCGATGTGGGCCGCCCCGACGATATTTTAATGTATCCGCCAGAGCCGCTGCCAGATCTGGATCTGCTGATTCTGGAATCCACCTACGGCAATCGCCGCCATGCGGCGGCCGATCCCTGGGATCAATTGGCCGACATTGTTAAGGACACTGTGAGCAAAGGCGGCGTGCTATTGGTGCCGAGCTTTGCTGTTGGGCGCGCGCAGGTGATGCAGCATTTGCTCGCCACCATGATGGCCGACAAACGCATTCCCAAACTGCCGATTTATCTCGACAGCCCCATGGCTATCGATGTCTCGGGCATTTATCACCGCTATGCCAAACACCACCGCCTGAGCGATGCCGACTGCGCGCAGATGATGAAGGCGGTCACTTACAGCCACAGCGTGGAGGAATCCAAGGCACTGGCGGATATTACCTACCCGCACATTATTATTGCCGGCAGCGGCATGATCAGCGGTGGGCGCATACTGCACCATATGAAACGCTTGCTGGCCAACCACCGCACCACCTTGCTGCTCACCGGTTATCAGGCCGGTGGCACACGCGGCGCTCACTTAATGGAGGGGGTGGAGTCGGTAAAAATTCACGGCGAATACATTCCCGCCAAGGCGCGCATTGTGATGCTCGATGGCTTATCTGGTCACGGCGATTGCGTGGATATTGCCGAGTGGCTGAAGGCGTCCAAACTCAAACCGGGCCTGCCTATCAAACTGGTGCATGGCGAGCCGGAGGCGGCAGACAATATGCGGGTGTATCTTAAAGAGCACCTGGATGTGAAAGTGGATGTGGCGGAGTACCGATCGATATTGCGGGTTTGATGGACGATGAACGAAGGACGGGGAACGGGTATGAACGGTAAGCGCGCCTTGGTTATAGGGTTTCTGTGGTGCTGCTTGTTGGTAATGGCAGGCCTGAGTCATGGCAGCGAGGCGGAGTATGTGGCCAACGATCCGGACACCTGCCTGATGTGCCACCGGGACGACAGCCCACTCTCTTCCGGCCATATTATGCACGGTGCTCATGCGCTTACCGGCAATAGCCGCTCGCCCTTTGCGCCGGGGCAGCAGGGTTGCCAGAGTTGTCACGGGCCTGCAAGCGCTCATATGAGTATCAACGCCGAAGGCGTGCGGCCACCGCCGCCGGTGATGTTCGGCAGCGACTACGACCCCGAACCACAAAATACTGTATGCCTCAGCTGCCACACCGCCGATAAGGGCCATCACTGGTCGGGCAGTGCCCACGAGTTTGCCCAGTTAAGTTGTAGCAGTTGTCACACTGTACACCAGACCGAAGACAGCGCCTTGGGCTTTCACGGCAAGACCGGTTTATGCCTCGATTGCCACACTCGCGAGCGCGCCGAAATACTGCACCCTTCTACCCATCCGCTGCGTGATGGACAAATGAGTTGTATAGATTGCCACGCCCCCCACGGTGGACCGGGGCCAGCCGATCTGATTGCCCATACCCTTAATGATCAGTGCTATTTGTGCCACGCGGAAAAGCGCGGCCCGTTTTTATGGGAACACGCGCCGGTGGCGGAAGACTGTACCCAGTGCCACAAGCCCCACGGCTCCAATCACCGCGATTTGCTGCAGGCACGCACGCCCTGGCTGTGTCAGCAGTGCCATCTGGCGCCATTCCACCCGAGCACGGCGTTAAGTGGCTCCGGTTTGCCCCAGGAGTCGGCGTCGGCCAACTTGCTGGGGCGCGACTGCACCAACTGTCACACCCAGGTGCACGGCTCCAATCATCCCTCGGGCGCGGGTTTGACCCGGTAATGATACAGAGGCCGCGGTTATGAAACACTCCCTTGTCGCCCTCGCTGTATTGATGGTCACGGCCCCGCTGGCAGTGGCAGATACCAATAGCTCGGCCACTAGCGGCGAGCTGGAAGTGGGTCTTGGATATCTCGACAGCAGCGCCTACCGCTACGGACAATACACCGGGCTGATTGACGAGGGCGTTTATGGGTTACTGGATTTCTCGCTGGCCGCCCGCGCCGCCCCCGGCTTTGGCGATACGGGTTACTGGCATCTGTGGGGGCAGGATCTGGGGTTGGGTTATCGCGCTCTGGGTTTGGAAGCCGGCCAGCAGGGTACTCAGCGCTTGCGCCTCGATTACCGGAAAACCCCGCGTTATTTTACCGATACAGCGCAAACCCCTATGCTGGGCGCCGGTAGCAATCGGCTTAATCTACCCGCCGGTTGGCAGAGCAATGATGCCACCACAGCGGGTATGAGCAGCCTTGACGAGCACCTGAGCCAGGTGAATCTGTGGCAGGAGCGACATACCCTGACGCTGGATTACCGGCGTTTTCTTAATGACAACTGGACACTCACCGCCGATTTTCGCCGGGATAACTTGCAGGGCGTGCGCGCCCTGGGCGGCGTCAGCGGCGCCACCGGCGGCAACAGTCGCGCCCTGTTATTGCCGGCGCCCATAGATTACACCACCCACGCCGCCGAGCTGGCGCTGGCTTATCACTCGGCCCGCTACTACTGGGGGTTTGGTTATTACGGCTCATTTTTCAGCAATGAACATCAGGCGCTAAGCTGGCCCACGCCTTTCGCCGCCCACCCCCAGTGGGCGGTGGGCACCGGCTACCCCGAGGGTGAAAATCGCATGGCGCTGGAGCCGGATAATCAGGCCCATCAGTTGCGCCTGCACGCGGGCTATCACTTTGCCGGCACTACCCGATTGCATATGGATGCCAATCTGGGTCGCCAGCGTCAGAACGCCGATTTTCTGCCCTACACCATTAACTCGGCACTGGAGGTAAGCGAACCCTTGCCACGGGATTCGCTACAGGCGCGGGTGGATGACAACCGGGTCAATCTGCGCCTGACCAGCCGCCCGGCGCGAGCATTCAATCTGGTTGCGCGCATCAATTACCGCGACCGGGATAACCGCACCCCCGTGGATGTTTACCAGCGTGTGCGCGGCGATGCGGTGGCTCAGCAGTCGTATTTGGATGGGCGCATTAACCGGCCTTACAGTTTGCGCGAAACCAAAGCCTCCACCGATCTCGGTTGGCGTTTTAGCCGGTACCTGCGGCTGGAGGCCGGTTACGTCTATAACGATACCCGGCGCGATTATTCCGAGGTGACGCAAACCCGGGAGCACAGCATCAAGCTGGGTGCTCGCAGTACCCGCTTTGATAGCCTGGCGCTGTCTGGGCACTATCAATACCAACAGCGTCGCGCCGATGAATACGTGGGTAATCGCCCGTTAATGACCACCCATGTGCCGGGCAGTGTGGGGGCGGAAGATTTTGAAAATCATCCGCTACTGCGCAAATATTACCTGACCGATCGCGACCGCCATCAGTGGCACCTGCGCGGTGACTGGTTTGCCTGGCAGAATGTTAATCTGGGTGCGGCCATTGCCTGGCATCGGGATCACTACCCGGATACGGTGTTCGGCTTGACCGATTCACGGATGACCTCCTACACCCTGGATGCGGGTTATACCCCGGTTGAGAATTTGCGTCTGACGGCTTTTGTAAACAGAGACAGCTATCACAATGAGCAGGCCGGGCGCTCGTTTCGCGGCTCGGTTCCCGCCGATGCCTTTGACCCGGAGCGCAACTGGTATGTGGATGCCAAAGACCGTTTTGATACCTTAGGGGTGAGCCTTGACTGGGAGCAATTGCAGCAGCAGTTTGATGCGCTGCAAAACCTTGGCCGCCTGGATGTGCGCCTTGAGTTGTCGCACTCCCGTGCTACCGGCACTATCGTTACCGAAACCGCCAGTGCTCTGACCAGTGCATCACTGCCGGAGCTCAGCACGCGCCTTGAGCGCGTAAGTCTTGAAGCGCGTTACCATTTGTCTGTGCGCTCATCATTGCGTTTGGCGCTGGAGCACGAACGCTTTAGCAGCCACGATTACGCCCTCGATGGCGTCGCGCCCGACGCGGTAGCCAGCGTGTTATTACTGGGCCAAACCAGCCCGCGTTACAGTGCTATTTGGAGCACCTTGGCGTGGCGTTATCGTTTTTAATTGAAACTAAAAGCCCGCATTCCAAAGGCGCGACACAAAATTGTGGCGAGGCTACCATCAACTCCGCTTCCCGCTTGTGGGCAGGTGGTATGTCTGATTAGCCTGAGAGTAATCAGACACTTTGCTGCATGCCACATTGAGGGCTCAAGCAATACCGTGCTTTCAGACCCGAATTTTTACAGGAGAGCTTATGCCACAAACAATAAAACACTTTTGGGTTTGGCTGTTGGCTCTCGTGCCGGTGTTAATTGCACTGGTTTTTACCGGGCCTGCCGATTTTGCCAGCACTGGCGCACTGCTGAATGTGGCCGGGCGCCTGACCGGTATTGGCGGCCTGTCCATGTTGTTGGTGGCCACCGCGCTTTGTTGTCGGGTGCCGGGCTTTGATCTGCCCTTTGGCGGGCTTACCAAACTCTGGCAGTTGCATCACCAACTGGGCGCTGTCGCTTTTATGCTGTTGTTGGCGCACCCTCTGTTACTGGCGTTTGCGGCGGTAGAGGTGTCACTGATGGTGGCTATTGCCACTTTATTTTCCCCAACCATGGGCCTCTGGCTCGGTTGGTTGGCTCTGATACTGATGATGATATTTCTCGCCCCCAGCTTTGCTTTTTTTGGCGAGCCCGATTATCAGCGCTGGAAATGGTTGCACCGCTTAAGTGGCCCGGCGGTATTTCTCGCGCTGATGCACACAGCCTTATTAACCCGCACCTTTAGCGGGCTGTGGGCCTGGCTTATTTGGGGTGGCTTATTTTCGCTGGC
>DATBNH010000013.1:0-2019 GCA_036554405.1 Cellvibrionaceae bacterium
TTGCACCCGCCGCTGCCCCTTTTGCGATGTCGGCCACGGTAAACCCAACCCGTTGGATGCGAACGAGCCGCGCAAACTGGCCGAAGCCATTGCCGAAATGCGCCTGAAATACGTGGTAATTACCTCGGTAGACAGAGATGATTTACGCGATGGCGGTGCCCAGCACTTTGCCGACTGTATTCGCGAGGCGCGGGCACTTAGCCCTCAATTACAAGTAGAAGTACTGACCCCGGATTTTCGCGGTCGCATGGATATTGCGCTGGATATTCTCGAGGCCGAGGCGCCGGATGTGTTTAATCACAACCTCGAAACCGTGCCCCGCCTGTACCGCGAAGCGCGCCCGGGTGCCAACTACAAGTGGTCGCTGGATTTGCTGAAAAAATACAAAGCGCGCCGCCCCGATGTATTGACTAAATCGGGCCTGATGGTAGGCCTTGGCGAAACCCGTGAAGAGATTATTGAAGTAATGCGCCATATGCGCGAGCACGATATTGATATGCTCACCATTGGCCAATATTTGCAGCCGTCCAAGGATCACCTGCCGGTAGCGCGCTACGTACACCCGGATGAATTTGCCGAATACACCGCCGCTGCCGAGCAACTGGGCTTTACCCACGCCGCCTGCGGCCCGCTGGTGCGCTCCAGTTACCATGCCGACAAGCAAGCCCACGGCGAGGCGGTCAAGTGGTTTGGCGAAGCGTAAACCACTTGTCCGGGGCCAGTATCAGTGCACTGTAAGATCGACGATCTTGCCCACTGCCCCGAACACGCCGAGCAGATAGCCCTCTGGCAACATCAGGAATGTGAGCGCGAGGGCATTGCCAGCAAACTGTCTCAACGCCGGGCCAAACTCTCCCGCCATCTGGATCCCCACCAACCCATTCCACGCACCTGGCTGGTGTTAATAAATTCCGCACCGGCCGCCTGCCTCAGTTTAATCAGCTACCACCATCGCGGACAAGAACACCGCTGGCAACCGGGCGACCCCCTGTGGGTGAGCAGCGTATACGTGCTGCCACAACATCGCCGCCAGGGCATTGCCCGCCACCTGCTGGATTACGCCGAACACAGAGCGCGCCATCTAGGCGCCGATTCCTTGTGGCTAATGACCGAAGACAGGCAAGACTTTTATCGCCACTTGGGTTGGCAGTGGGTGAGAAACACCCGACTGTCTGGACGCGAGTTGTCGTTGATGCAGAAGCCCTTTCCGGAGTAGCCTGAGAGAAAAGCGGGCGGCATGGTTTGATAGGCGGCAAGCTGGGGCAAAGATAAGCTATATATTGTGGTGTACAGCATAAAACAGTCGAAATCCCAATTTATAGTGGCAAAAATCTAACATATTTTAAATATTTGGATGTTCTCGATTAATATCACAATCCAGTCAAACCCGTATTCAGGAGAAAACCTTGAATAACAAGGGGTGATAATGTGAATGGAAATACGAGACTTCATTAAATTTAATAGGTTAGAAGAGCTTGCACGACAGAATAAAAAAGATTAAATTGAATACCCAATTAAAATAAGTCGAACTTTCCCCAGACAAGGAGCAGTCTTAAATGTCACTTTCTCTTTTAAATTCAATCGCCTCCAGGTTTTACTTAATGTAATCTCGATTGGGGGTAGAGTGCCGGGGAAAAGTGCACTAAATCGCATGAATTAGCTGTTATATTTTGAGGGAGTATGAGACTACATATCACGGGTAATGCTGGTTCTGGAAAAACAACGCTGGCCAAAAAACTAGGTCAAGCTCTAGATATACCAGTAGCGAGTTTAGATAGCGTAGTTTGGAAAGAGGGATGGCTTGCTGCTTCAAAAGTAGAGAGAGCAGCTGGTGAGCATCAATTGGTCATAAAAGACAGCTGGGTCATTGAGGGAGTGTCAAAAACAGTTCGGGATAACGCAGAATTCATAGTTTTTCTTGATACACCAAGGTACATTTGTTTTCTCCGTTGCTTCAAGCGCAACTTGCCGTACTTGTTTAAATCTCGCCCAGAGCTTCCATCAAACTGCCCGGAAATT
>DATBNH010000056.1:0-10034 GCA_036554405.1 Cellvibrionaceae bacterium
CCGGTTACCGAACCGTCGGCATTGACTGTGCCAATGACTTCACCGAGATCATTAATTACCTGACCGTCTACCACTCGGCCAATAATATTGCCCTGTTGATCACGTAGGACCTCGGCCACTTCACCCAGCACCTTGCCGCTGTCATCCACCATCACCTGTGCCTCACGACCAATCACCTCGCCATCAAGCCCCACAGCGCGACCAGCTGCATCGACACTGCCAACGACTTTGCCATCCTTGTCCACGACAACTTTCTCCACCTGCCCTAGCTCTTCGCCATTGAGTCCTAATGCCCGGCCTGAGACATCGACGGTACCGACGACCTCACCCTTATCGTTAACAATCTGACCATTGACAACGCGGCCAATAATATTACCGTCTTTATCGCGGACAATATCCTGAACTTCACCTACCACCCGACCACTGGAATCACGGACCAGGTTTTTTACCTTACCGACCACATTACCATCGCGATCAACCATTGCATCTTCAACAGTACCCAGTTTTTCTCCAGTAAGGCTCACCGCCTGACCCGATGCATCAACGCGACCAATAACTCGACCGCTGGCATCGACGATATTGCCATCCACTACCTTACCAATAATATTACCGTCTTTATCGCGCACCACTTGAGCCACTTGAGAGCGGCCTGTTTTAATGGCTGAATTACCTAAATCGACAACATTGCCCTGAGCATCCAGCGCAACATTCCGCTCTACGCGCCCGAGCGACTGACCATCAAGACCAATAGCATTGCCTTCGGCATCGACTTCGCCAATAACATTACCGGCGCGATCTATTATTTTGCCATCCACCACCCGACCAATAACATTGCCCTGGGCATCACGCACCACATCAGCACGTTCGCGTACACGCAACATGGGGTCATCAGCACTCACATTCTGCTCAATAGTGCCGAGAGAGCGGCCATCAAAACCCACCGCTTTACCGTCTACTACCTTGCCAATGATATTACCGTTGTGATCAACAATATTCTCACCGACTACCCGGCCAATAGGGTTACCATTTTCATCGAGCACCACATCAATTATTTCAGCAGGTTCCGGCTCTAATAAAATATCAGCGCGCAAATAATCAAACTCTGACAAGGTGGTATCTTTAGGATGTCGCAACGTCGCAATTAACGTACCCGTCGATTGCGCCAGCTCTACTCGCGCCACTTGGCGCGGAGTTAAGCTGAGAGTGACTATGGTAAATTCCATATTAAAACCATCGGCGGAATTGGGCATAGCCGTACGCTCATAGCGTCGGCCACTGTAATCTTCCCGCCCGGCAGAGAGCACCTGTACGCGCTCCAATACCGGCATAACCACTTGATTAAGCTCATCGTCAGCCCCGCCGACAACGCCCAGATCTTCAAGATCAAACTCACCGAGCAAATCAATGATGTCACCCGGGCGCAGCAGGCCATCGAAGGAGTCAACCTTGTTAACTTTAAGACTAAAAGCACGCCGACCAAGGTCAATATTTTCCGAGAAGGTTTCCGCTTTGGTGCCAGTAATGGCCTCGACAGTCATAATTCTGCCTGCCTGTACCGGTGAGGCCAGGGTGCGATTAAGTATTTTTTGATAGTCGGCAGCTGGCACATAGTTGGTGGGGAGGTATTGGCGCGGCACTTCTAACCGCCCTATGGCATCCAGCAAAATCGTATCGCCTTTATTAAGGTTGCGTTTGGGCACCACCACCGCCACTTTTTCTACTGCAGCTGGCTGACTTGCCCGCCGGTACTTTTCCTCAATAGATTTGAGGTAGTAGACAATTAGAAATGCAGCGATAACCCCGCAGACTATCGCAATCATAAACAGGCGCGAGCCAGACATTTGTTTCATTGTTTTCCCCAGGTTATTGAGCCGGTTTTACATTGTTATGGTGCAGCTACTTCTCTATTGGCAACACTGGCATTACATTGCCCTGGCGCCATGGTAGCCAGCGCCGGATTTTCCGCTGCAGGCGTCTCCTGCCACAGCTCAATCATAGCCTCATAAATATCGTCTTCATCTTCGTTTTCGGCCAGAATGCCCTCATCCCAGCCGGTTACCATAACCACGCATTCGTCAAACTCTGCAAAGTAAACAACCTCACCCGTGGGCTGCATAGGGCTAGGCAAGCCACCAGAATAAATACTCGCGTAATATAGCCCATTGACTACGCGGCCACCGTCCTGTGTACCATCACTTAAATACACAGGGTATGAGGGCGCCGTACAATAACTGCCAGAGTTCACTTCTTTATATTGCAAAGCGTCGTAAAAATTACCATTAACCTGGCTTTCGTAACCAAAGCCATAAGATACACCGGTTACGCAATCCACCAATGCTGTCAGCTCCAGTACATTTCCGTCGGCGTCAATAATGACATCATTAACCACTACTCCGACTATTGCCACACCGCCACTGTCAACATACTCACCAGTAGCCTGATCGTAAAAGCCGATCACTTCATTATTGAGACTCACATTGCCCTCGGCGTCTACCGTGCCGTAAGTAATAGAACCATCGGCGCTTTGCAGTACGGTGGCCGGCGCCACCGGTGGCGGATCGGGCAACACACCGGGGTCGCCGCCAGGATCACCACCTGGGTCATCACCGGGGTTATCCTCCCAACCTTCACCGCCATCTGAGTACTCATAATCTCGGTCATACTGATGCACCGCAGAGATTGATGAAGAATATCCATCGTAGTTATCGTGCATTACCGTTAGTAAATATTCGATGCAATCTTCATAGACATTGGGGCAGGCGCCTTTATTAGCCACCAATAAGCCACCCACCAAGGCCGCCATCACCACGGTATATTCGGCCATGGATTGGCCCAACTGCCGCTGCCAACAGGTTTTTCTGCGACGTCGCATCAGTTCAGCACCTCATTAATCAATATTTGTGAGGCATCCCCGGCCGGAGTAATTAAAATATTACTCTCATCCTTATGCCTGCGAAAAGTCATTACCGCTCGGCCCTGCTCGGCAAAATTATTTTCCAGCGACCAACCGGAAAAGGCCATTTCGGTGTGATAAAACGTTGTTAGCTCCGCCACCGAGCGCGTACTGGTAATAATAGTGACACGGCCCTCTTTATGGCCATCGCGGGTTTTTAAATCAGAGACCACTTGACCATCTCCGGGCTTTACTACGCCCTCACCCATGGGCGCATCAATATCTAACTCTGGCGCAATACTGATCAGCAGACGACCAAAGACGCCTTCACCTGCCTGGCCATACTGCACCGTGAATAAACAATTTCCCTCTACCGTGCTGATTTGTTGCCAGGGGCCAAACTCACTGGCGGCACTGCGGTCTTTCCAGGCGCGCTGATAGAACCCCACCAGACTGCCGGTCGTCGTGGACGCACTGAAAGCGCGTGCCATAATAGGCCGGTTGTTATAGCTGGCATCATTCATTAGCGCACTGATTTTCATTTCGGTCATAGTTGGAAAATCGGTAAAATCGCAATCGGCCATGAGTGGCGATGACATCAGCAGCAGGACAATACCAGCACGAGCGAATAGATTAATCATCGTAGTAGCAAAAGCCTCCATCGCAGGTTACCGGTAAAGGCTGACCGTTTTCACCAGGCATAGGGTTTACTTGTATATCGCCAAAGTCTATTTTATGGATAGCGCTGTTACCGGGGCCGCCTTCTAGAATACTGGCGATGGTTTTTACTACATCAAATACTGCATTATCAAACACCGTGCTCAACACCAGGTTATCTACCCGATCTTTGAAGTAACCCACGCTCTGGGCATTCCAGCCGTCTGCCAAAATGGCGGAGTTGGCGGTAAACACCCCGTCCCAGTTTTGGTAAATCATATCTTCAATACCACTGCCCCACTGGCCATCCACCCTGTCCCACTGGCCACTACCACCACCTTTTGCCGCGGCAGTATTGAGCGAGGCGCGCACTTGTGGTGAATAGTAACCTTTCATATTAAAATCAATATTGAGCAGATCATCGTTCTCGGCGCCCAGCGCGCCCATCAAAAAATTTACCGGTGCTGCTATGGCATTCACTGTCCCACCCAATGTGCCAATAACATCATAGGCGACACTGTTGGTGTCTTGCTCTTGTGTGTCTAGCACTTGCACGCCTGCCAACATAGGTTGCCTGGATTGTACATAGGTCCACAAAGGGCTCGCCGGCCCGCCGCTACCATCGGTATCAGCGGCACTAATTGGCTTAATAACAGAACGACCGTGCCCGTAAAAAAAACGATTGCGAACGGTATTGGCCAAATCATCATTATTGCGCACGGCAATGCTTTCAAATTCAGCGTTACTGATGACAAAGTCATTGCTGTTACTATTTGCTGCCACCCAAGGAGCCAGATTGTCAGTATTCCAAGCGTGACGATCTTGCAGCCATACAGTACGCTCCCAAGCAGCGTAACGGGAGGCTTGTAAATTCTGAAATTTAATATCCATCAGCTTGCCAAACATAGGTACAGCGACAAATAGCACCATAAAAATAAAGGCCACACTGACTACAAACTCAGTCATGGCCTGGCCGCGAGTGTGTGCCAGAGTTATCGGTCTCATGGCATAAAGTCCTCAAGCTCGCCCACCACCGCATCTACAGCGAGATCCGTCACTTGCCCTGCGCCATCGCGCAGCGGATCCTCAATAATAGAATCCACCGGTGGCGGCACATTCGCCAATAGATAATCCACGCCGGTATTCACCAGCCTGTCGCCAATAGCGCCCAGCAGCCAACCCACCATACCAATAGCAGAGTTGCCGATACCGGCAAACAAGTCTTCAAAATCAATCTCTCCGGTGGCAATCAGTAGTGAAATCTGGCTCGGCTCTCGCAACCGTGCATCCCAAAAGGGGCTGAATAAGCTGGCGGGCTCGGCACTGCCATCACTGAGAGTTTGCATGGGATTGGCAAAGTAGGTCTCAGCCGAGCTCACCGTCATCATCGGCCGATCATCACCCCAGATGAACTGCTGGTAAGCAGCGGCACCATCGCCACCTTCAGTGCGCGAGCGGGTCTGCACATCAAAGTTGGTAAAATGGACATTCTGGCTATCCCAAGCGTCGCCATCGCTATTAATATTGTGCTTATCCGAGTCACTGGTAGAGACATCTTCCAGGCTTTTAGCCACGGCGGTGGTAAATTCGTAGCTGCGGCCACTTTCTTGAAAGCTGCCGCCCAAGCTAAAAAAAGAAGGTGGCCCTGCATACCTGGGCGTAACATCACGACTGCCGGCCAGGCCGTACATACCCGGCGCCGGATTGATATTGCCCCAGATCAAGCCCTGGGCATGGAAGGCATCAAAAGCACCATTATTGTTGGTGTCGTCCGGATCGCCCCCCCATTTGCCAGTATCATTTTGCCCGGGAAACCCCCACTGAGGCATCAACCGCTTGGCATCAGCCGCTTCGCGCACCACCTGGTGGGTTGCTCCGCCCAGGGGGAAGCCAATAGGTAACTGGAAAGCAATGTCCAGTAACACCCAAGAGTTGCACCCTACAATTGGCAGGCAAAGCTCCACCTCTACAAAGAGACCAATATCAAAACGAATGCCAAACGACAGCATATCAATTGACGACCAGCCCAGCATGCCAATATCCGCATCTGACTCCAGCGCACTACGCGACACATAGGCAGTGCCGCCATCGGCAGCCACTCCACCCCAAATAGCAAAATCCAGATCTATCGTGAGCTTGATAATACCTAAGGGGATGGTAATTTCAGGAATTAAATCGGGAATTGATGCACCGACTTCCCAATGACGATCTTTGGTAAAGTCCTCGCGGTTGCGGTTAACGATTGCCGCATAACGCTTGTAAGACTCTACCGCCTTGGCTTCGGCATCCTCCCCGGTGTTGACATGGGAGTTTTTACCGCCAGCATTTTTGCCCTTTTTATTACCCAGTGCCGGCGTATTGTCATTTATCATATTCTCCAGACTGCCGATCTGATCGCCGACAAAATCCCGGGTCATATCCTGCGCTTCGCCGGCGGGCAATAAAGAAGCGAGATTACCCAGATCAAAATTCTCTCCAAAGTAGGTAAGTAAGGCATTCTGGGTAAAGAAGTACCACCCCACCACGGGGATATACATCTCGGGGTTATCCGGGTCGTCCTCGTGGTCCTCCACCACGCCTATACCCGTTTCTACCTGGGCTGCCAATGTAGCTACGGCAAACATTTTTTGGAACACGCCCACGGCGGAGTTAAAGTAAGACACTACCGTGGGCCACACTTGTACAATGGCATTGACCGGTGCCGCGACTCCCTGCCCCATAAGTACGTAAGGCAGGGTGACCACATCCAACACTTGTTTAAAGGTAACCGGCGATGGCGGGGCTATGGGCGTGTTATAAACCGGATAGGTCGTGAAGGAAGGGATCTGACCGTATCGCTTGGCCCAGGTGAGCAGAGCTACCATTTGCCCGATGGAGGTCTCGTTGGCCACCATGGAGCGGTTGGTATAGGCAATAAAGTTCTGATTACGTGCCGCCAGCTTGGCTTGGGAGTAAACAGTGGCATCGGCGGCATTTTCCAGCTGCACACGATCATTGACCAGCTGCCCCTGGTTGTACAGGATTAGCAGGGCCATAACTACAACGGCTAAAAAGAGCAGACCAAAGATAATGGCCTGCCCGTTTTGTCGGCAGTTCATGAAAGGTCAGCCGTTACCAGTAATTACTCTTCTTGGTTAAAGTCGCCCAATGAATACTCGGTATTGGCGCCTTCGGTTACCGCTTGCCCCCCTGCTGCGGCACCAGATTGGGCGGCATCACCACCGCCCAATTCTGCAGCCATATCACCCACTTGGCCACGTACTGTGTCACCGAACAGGTTATAGACAGTAATGGCCGCAATAGCGATCAGCGCCACAATAATGATGTACTCGGTCATGCCTTGGCCAAGTTGTTTGATTTTTTGTTGAATTTTCATGGTTATCTCCGAATAATAGGCACACGCAACGGGCATTTTTAATGCTCCGACGTGTATTTAGCCTATCAGAGTTTTTGTGACAAGTTCCCCAAAAATAAACTACCAAATGCAACAAATGTAATTAATTGTAACTCTATTGGTGATTAAATACGCCATATTATGTCCAGCTACTCGATGATTGCAGCCGGGTATTGAGCACATAGCCGCGCCCGTACTGTGCGGTTATCAGATTCGGCTCTGGCACCGCCTGGCGGAGTTTATTTCTAAGCCTGCCTACCAATACATCCAGTGTTCGATCAAAGGGCAACCAGTCGCTGCGCCCCATAGCTTTCATCAGCGTATCGCGCTTAACTACTACGCCGGGGCTGGCGCATAACGCCTGTAATACCAACCCCTCGCTGTAACTGAGCCCCACTCGCCCCTCGCTGCCCACCACCAGTTGGCGCTGGGTATCATACTGCCAAGAGTCAAAGTACCAGGTAGGGGGCAAAGACTGTGTTTGCCCGCTGTGCAAGCGTTTGATCTCCTGCACCCGTCGCAGCAATGCTTTACTGCCTGCAATCAGCTCGCGCATGGGCAGTGGCTTGGCATAATAAGCATCAGCGCCCGCCTCCAGTCCAACAATACGCTCGACCGGGTCGCAGATGCCAGAGGTGATAATAATCCCCGCCACATGCCGGGCACGAATTTCCCGACACAGGGAAATGCCATCCAACCCCGGCAGGCGAATATCCAGAAACACTAAATCATAATTGTCGCTCAGCACTCTCCCGACCACATCCTCGCTACCGGCAGATTCATCCACATGCCAGCCCTGCTCCTCCAGATATCCCCGAAGCAGATGACGGGCGGTGAGCTCATCTTCAACAACCAACACTTTAACAATTGATATTTTCATGTCATTCATTATGCCGTCGGCTGAGGTTCGCGCTCAACAGGCGCAGTGCCTCATCAATGGCACGCTGCAAATCCTCAGATAAACTCGGCGACAACGCCGGGTTGATTTCTATTGTGCCAGCGATGAAAGCAACCTTAAGCATACCCACAGAACGGGCCGCACTTTTAAGCTTATGGGCCAAATCACTAACGCCAGCGGGTGCCTGGCTAACATCACTGGAAACCATAGCGGCAATGGTTTCCCGCAAAGAGGATTTAGCCGTCTCAAGCAAGCGGGCAGCCCGCTCTACGCCCAAATCACTCACTACGCCCAACCAAAATTCCCAGTCAATCGGCGCATCCGGTTGCAATGCTTGGGATAAATGATTTCTCAACAAAAAGCCACCGTCTTTATCTTCGCCAGCTCCAACACGCGACAGCACAAAGCGTAACTGGGTGCGATCTACTGGCTTTTCCAGCACGTAATCGAAACCTGCTTGGCGATATTTTTCAACATCCTGACCACTGGTATTTGCCGTCAATGCCACATAAAGCGGACGCATTGTGGTTGTAGCTTGAGCCCGGGCATGACCTAACAGAGTAAGCCCCGACATTTCCGGCAAGCGGATATCCAGCAGTAGCACATCAAAGGGAAACCCCTGCAACTGACGCAGCGCCTGAGCCGGGCTGCCAGTTGCTACTACTTTATTGCCATCCTGTTGTAAAAGTGCAGAAACTACAGTGCGATTAACCTCATCATCTTCTACCACCAGAATTCGCAAGCCCGCTACCGCCTCCTGCAATGGCGCATGTCTAAATACATCAGGGACACAATCCTCAACCGGTACAATGACCGTAAAACAGGAGCCCTGTCCCGGCTCACTATCTACTTCAATAGCGCCACCGTGCAATTCAACCAATTGTCGGGTGATTGCTAAACCCAAGCCGGAACCATTGGCACTATTGGTATCACCACTATGACCTAATTGCACATAGGCATCAAATATACGGGGCAACAATTTCGCTGGCATGCCGATTCCGGTATCCGTCACTTTGATTATCAGTAGCTTATCACCATCAATATGCGATATATCGCCAGGGAAGCGCTCACGCTCAAACAGCGAGACTTTAAGCATTACCTGGCCCGACCGAGTAAATTTAATAGCATTACTCAATAGATTTATCGTTATTTGACGCAGCTTTTGAAAATCAGCCAGAACCCACGTTGCCGTGTATTCATCGTCTGGCCCGGTAAATATAAACTCAAGATTCTTGTTATTGGCCGATATCGCCATAATGGTAGCTATAGACGCAAAACAATGATTTAGCTGTTGACAGGTGTGCGTCAATACCTGGCGATGCTCCATAGAAGTCACATCAAGGGTGTTATTAACCACAGCCAGCAAAGACTCACCGGCAACCAGTGCGTGCTGCTGTAAAGTATCATCACTGACACTTTTGTCTTTTTGCCCCCAAAGGCGCAGAGCGCCCAACAGACCCGATAAAGGCGTGCGCACTTCGTGGGATAATATAGCCATAAACTCAGTGCGTCTGCGTGCCATATCCACAGCATGGCGCCTTGCCGCGTCCAGCTCTACAATTTGGTTTTGCAACTGCTGAGTCTGCGAAGCGACGGCGGTTTGCAATCTAGCGCCTAATTCAGCCTCTGTCAGCAAGCGAACATTCATCCGCTGCCCGAGAAAAATCAAGCTGGTTAGCGCCACAAAAATATAGGCCCATGGCGTTAATTGAATGGCAATCAAGCCTTTAACAAATAGCACCTCATTAATAAACAATAGTGCAGTCACGCCGCCAAGAAAGCCAACCACTACGCTCCACTCACGCCGAAGCCATACAATACGAACCAAAGACAAAAGGAAATAGGCTATAAAAGCCAGCGCCAACAACTCAAAAGGATCGCGCAATTGCGTGTACCAACTGCTGCCCACCAGCGCTGTAAAAACCGAGGCGCAGACACCGGTATACCAGAATATGCGAAACAAGCGATAACTCATATCACGCGGGAAAAGTGATTGAATGAAAAGCATATAGGCAGGTACGCACAAAAACATACCGAAATACACAGCACGCATCTGCCACTCCACAGAAAAATCGGGATAAAGATAAAAAATCAGACGCTCTTTACCAAATATTCTAACGGCATACCAGAACAGGCCAATACCCAAATAAAAATACTCTCGACCTGCATTTGCATAGGCCCACATAATTAGC
>DATBNH010000111.1:0-1516 GCA_036554405.1 Cellvibrionaceae bacterium
TAAAGCCGTCCTCAGACAGAGTCGCAATGTCGCCGGTTTTAAACCATTCATTTGTCATCACCTCGGCAGTGGCCTCGGGGCGTTGCCAGTAGCCTTTCATTACCTGTGGCCCGGCAACGCACAATTCGCCCGCCTCACCTATAGGCAAATCCTGGCCCTGCTCATCAATCACTTTCACCCGGGTTTCAGGCAGTGCCACACCGACTGTACCCAGGCGAATATCATCGGTGGGGTTGATTGATACCACCGGTGAGGTTTCCGTTAACCCGTAACCTTCACAAATACTGGTGCCGGTGACTTCTTGCCAACGTTTAGCGGCGGCAACGGTAAGCGCCATACCCCCGGACGATGTTAGCCGCATATGGCTAAAATCCAGCTTCAAGAAATCCTCATTGCGACACAGGGCATTAAATAAAGTATTCAGCCCTACAAAACAGGTGAAGGGTACGTCTTTGAGTGCTTTGACAAACCCCGGAATATCGCGAGGATTGGGAATTAACAGATTGTGATTCCCGAGGCTAAACGCCGCCATGCAATGAATAGTAAACGCGTAAATATGATACAACGGCAATGGCGCTATCAACAGATCGGCATTGGTGCGGAACACCTTGGCCATATGCAGGTTCACCTGCAGCATATTCGCCACCAGGTTGCGATGAGTGAGCATGGCGCCCTTGGCAACGCCGGTGGTGCCACCGGTGTATTGCAGCACGGCCACATCGTCCGGGGTAGCCGTATGCGGTTCAAAGGGTTTACTCGCCTGGTTAATGGCTTTGGTAAAAGCCACACTGCTGGGGAAAGAAAAAGCAGGCACTAATTTTTTTACGTACTTGACCACGGTGTTAATTAACAGGCGCTTAAGCGGCGGATGTAAATCCGCAAGCTCGGACACTATCACCTGCTCCACTTCAGTGTCGGCAATAATTTCTGCAGCACTGGCGGCGACATTGGCCAATACCACCAGCGCCTTGGCACCGGAATCGTTAAGTTGGTGCTTAATTTCTGAAGCGGTATACAGCGGGTTGGTGTTGACCACAATTAAACCGGCGCGCAGCGCACCAAAAACCACCACCGGATACTGCAATACATTGGGTAGCTGCACCGCTATACGATCACCGGGCTTCAAGCTGGTGTGCTGCTGCAAATAAGCGGCAAAGCGACCAGAGAGCTGCTCAACCTCGGCAAAACTGAGGGTATGACCCAGGCAGGTAAATGCCGGGCTATCGGCATATTCCCGGCACGTTTCAGAAAACACATCGACAATGGTGCGATTACAATCGAGGGTCATAAGGTACTCCCTGAGTTATTTGTTATTGTGGTCTATGGGTCGACTTTGCCACAGTCACGGCACTTCAAGCAAACTCATTAGCTACTCACCACCTGATTATAGACCAGCCAGTTGACAGTGTAGCGCCAACGAGCTGGCAAGGGCAGCGGTCAGCCCCCAGATATGATAACCCTCGTAATCAAATGCCGGAACGTCCCAGGCTAGCCCCTCGCGCACAAAAGTATCCAT
>DATBNH010000125.1:0-6823 GCA_036554405.1 Cellvibrionaceae bacterium
CGGATGTCGGATGTCGGATGTCGGATGTCGGATGTCGGATGTCGGAAGATTGTTTCAGTCCTCAGTCCTCCCGCCTCAGACCTCAGACCTCAGACGTCCGACATCAGACGTTTTCTTTTCCTATTTAATAAAGCCACCAGCGACAACATCACCGGCACTTCTACCAGCACCCCCACTACCGTGGCCAGCGCAGCGCCCGAATTAAGACCAAACAGCGAGATAGCCACAGCAACGGCCAATTCAAAAAAGTTGGAAGTGCCGATTAGACAGGCGGGTGCGGTGTGCTGATAAGATAATCGCAGCCTTTTTGCCAGCCAGTAGGTAATAAAAAAAATGCCGTAGGTTTGCAGCAGTAACGGAATAGCAATAAGCACTATTGCCAATGGATTATCGATAATGCGCGGCGCCTGAAAACCAAATAACAACAACACCGTAGCCAATAAACCAATAATAGACAGTGGTTTTAGCTGCTGTAAAAAAGCCGCCAGCCGGGCATCGCCATTATCGCCCTGCTGCAAACAATAGCGGCTGATAACACCGGCCAGCAGTGGCAAAATCACATAGACAATAACCGATAAAAACAAAGTCTCCCAAGGCACAGAGAGATCGGTGACACCCAATAACAACCCGGCAATTGGGGCGAAGGCAATAATCATGATCACATCATTAACCGACACCTGAACCAGCGTGTAATTGGCATCGCCACGGGCCAGTTGGCTCCACACAAACACCATCGCCGTACAGGGCGCTACGCCCAATAAAATCATCCCGGCGATATACTCTTCAGCCGTTTGCGGATCGACCCAGGGGGCAAAGAAAAATTTAAAAAACAACACCCCAAGAACGGCCATAGTGAACGGCTTAATTAGCCAGTTAACCACCAGGGTCAAACCCAGGGCCCGCGGATTTTTACCCACATGATGTATCGAAGAGAAATCCACCTGTACCATCATCGGGTAGATCATCAACCAGATCAGCACGGCTACTGGCAAATTGACATGGTAGAGTTCAATGTCTGCCACTGCGGCAAAGAGCGCGGGCTGCCATAAACCCAGCATTACACCGGCAACAATAACCAGAGCTACCCATACCGATAAAAAGCGTTCAAATAATCCCACAAAATTCTCCGCCAGTTACGTACAACAATCGCCCACCCCGGAGCGCAGCCGCTGCAAGGGTTGGTTCAAATAATCGGTATTATTGCTGGCTGTTTCGTGCAAGATACCCTGCACCCAGTGGGGCAAGGCAGGGTGCAAACGGTAATACACCCACTTACCTTGTTTGCGGCTGTCCACCAGAGCGCAATCGCGCAGCTGAGCCAAATGGCGGGAAATTTTAGGTTGGCTAAGCTGTAAAGCCGTGACCAAATCACAAACGCACAGCTCGCCCAGGGTGTGCAACAACAGCAAACTGCGCAAGCGGGTATCATCCGCCAGGCACTTATAGAGTTCTACAGGGGTCATAGGCTCTCCCGACCATCAATATATATGGTATTTCATATATGTATTGATGGCAAGCGCCCGTTAAACCAACTCTAGTGGAAATTAAGAATCAGTTAGAACATTTCCCAGGCATCTTGATCAGCACCGTGGCGGGTGACACGATCATATTCTTTTTCTTTTAAAACATGCGCATCAATAATAGCCAACGCCAATTGATTGGCCTGCTCTTCAATCACACTACAGCTTTCAGCCGCCAGCCTTTCCAACTGCAAAACAATGGCGTTGGCTGCCTGCACAGCAATGGTGTAGTGCCCGGTTTCATGGCGCTGCAGTTCGGCAACATAAGTGTTAAATTGCTGCTGCAGATCTGCATCGGCACTGCTCATGGCGGGCAATAAAATAATGGCATCGAGGCTTACCGTCACATCGACAATACGGCATTGCTCGTTCTCCGACTGCCAATCAAACTGCCAGTCAATATCCCAATCGGTGTGGGCATGAAACACCTTATCGCCCCGGCGCACCGGCGAAGCGCTGTTAAGGTGCTCCATTAAACCGGTAGCCCCCACTTCCGCACTCACCTCATAGTAATTGTAATCGACCGTTTCGCTAAGCTCGGCCGTCGCCAGAGCGGGCCATAACAAGCAGACCAGAAAAACACCGGAAAATCTGAACATGGGCTGCGCCTCGCCTATTGCCATTTATAATGCGCAACCATACCGCATTTTTCGATTATGGGGCAGACCCTTCAGTGCACTGAATGCAAGGCGCTCCATTCAAGAGCGCTTGCAGCAAAAAAGCTTTCTACTTTGTGCCCGCCTCTACCGTCCTGAGGGGCTTAATCTTGCCCTTTACAGGAGAGTCTTCCTTGCTATCTGTTTCGGACGCCTTTTGCACCGCTGGCAGCAGCAGTCCTATAGACTGATTTTGAGGCAGCTTCAGCCGGTCTCTCGTGGCGGCAGGTGTAGAGCTTGTTGACTGGGCTTCGAGACCGACATAGTTAATATGATCCGCACTCAAAACAGGTATGGCGATCAGGGTAAGAGTGGCTATTGCCAAGGACTTGCTTAGTAATTGTTGCATTGTTGTTTCTCCAAAAAGTGAATGAACACACCTGTGTCGCGACGCCAGAACAAAAGGTTCAAGTCGACGCACTGGAATTATCCCTTGACCCTTATCTGATATTCCTGTAATTTCAGTAATTACTGAAATTACAGGAATAAAACATGCCCATTACCCTCACCCCCATGATCCAGGCCTGCGTTCTCCACTTTGGTGAAATGGGCAGTCGCTGGGGTATTAACCGTACAGTGGGGCAAATCTACGCCCTTATGGTCTTGCACGAACAGCCCTTGTGTGCCGATGAAATTACCGAGGCCCTGGGCATCTCGCGCTCCAATGCCAGCATGGGGCTTAAAGAGCTGCAGTCTTGGGAACTGGTGCGATTGCAACACATCCCCGGCGACCGCAAAGAGTATTACTCCGCCCCCGGCGATTTATGGGATATTGCCAAAACGTTGATTGAACAGCGCCGCAAGCGTGAAATTGATCCAACCCTGTCGACCCTGCGCGATTTACTCCTGAGTGAACCGGCAACCGAGGAAGAAAAATACGCCCAGCAGCGCATGCAGGAAATGCACGATTTAATTGAAATGCTGACCCAATGGACCATGGAAATTCAGCGGTTGGACTCAGCCAAACTCTCCAAATTACTCAAACTGGGGAACAATATTGGCAAGGTGCTGGATATGAAAGACAAGTTATTTAGTGCCTCCAAGCACTAGCCGGCTCGCCCATTCAGCCCCCTATAGCCCAATGCGCCCTGTACAGGCGCAAATATCGCAGCCGCTGTTTTCACTATTTGCGAGATATACATCATGTTAATTGACACACTGTTACTCTCCCGCATTCAGTTCGCTGCCAATATCAGCTTTCATATTCTGTTCCCTGCTATCACTATTGCTCTGTGCTGGTTTTTGTTGTTTTTCCGCATACAGTATAACCGCACACAAGACGACGTATGGATGCGTTGCTATCGCTTTTGGGTGAAGATTTTTGCATTAAGCTTTGCACTGGGTGTTGTCAGCGGAATAACCATGTCGTTTCAGTTTGGCACTAACTGGCCGGGTTATATGGAAACGGTGGGCAATATTGCCGGGCCTTTATTAGGCTATGAAGTGCTCACGGCGTTTTTTCTCGAAGCTACATTTCTCGGCATTATGCTATTTGGCATTAATCGCGTATCGGCACGAGTGCACACCATTGCCACCGTGCTGGTTGCCTTCGGCACCAGTATGTCTGCCTTCTGGATTTTATCGCTAAACTCATGGATGCATACCCCTGCCGGGTTTGAGATGCGCGATGGCGTAGCCTTTCCAACCGACTGGTGGGCAATTATTTTCAACCCCTCTATGCCTTATCGCCTTGCTCATGTGTTACTGGCCTCCGGCTTAACCGCGGCGTTTCTGATTGCCGGATTATCGGCTTACAGAATACTAAAAGGCGATCATAAGCCAGCACCTCGGCTAGCATTAAAAGTAGCGATATTTTCTGCAGCCATATTAATTCCACTGCAAATTCTTATGGGCGATTTACACGGGCTGAATACGCTCAAGCATCAACCTCAAAAAATTGCCGCCATGGAGGGAGCCTGGGAAACCCAACAGGGCGCCCCCTTGGTGTTATTCGCCGTACCTGACCAACAAGCTCGGGAAAATCGCTTTGCCATTGAAATACCCAAGCTTGCCAGCTTGATACTGACTCACGATATTAATGGTGAGGTCAAGGGAATCAATGAATTTGAGGGGGAATCCCCCCCGGTTAAACCTGTCTTTTACGCATTCCGGATAATGCTTGGCGTAGGCATGCTTATGTTACTGGTGGCATGGATAACAAGCTGGCAGCTGTGGCGCAAGCAGGAGCCACCACCGTGGATGTTAAAAATATTAGTCGCCATGAGCTTTTCCGGTTGGATTGCTACCCTTGCCGGTTGGTATGTTACCGAAATTGGCCGACAGCCCTACTTAGTAAGTGGGTTATTAAAAACCAGCGAAGCGGTAACTAATGTACCCACCAGTAATGTAGGCATTTCTCTGTCTGTGTATCTCACACTTTACGCTGTGTTGCTGGTGGCTTATATACGGACGCTATTTGTAATGGCGAGAAAGTCGGTACAAGTCGATAAAACCGAGCAGCTGACCACCCTGCATGACAAGCTCAATCCATTAACGCAATAAACGAGGCACCTATGGCACTCAGCGGCGAAGCTTATTGGCTACCGGTTATTTTTATCGGTTTAATGGGCCTGGCGTTTCTGATATACGCCATTCTCGATGGCTATGACTTAGGCGTAGGTATTTTACTGCCTGCTAATGCAGAAGATGAGCGCGATACCATGATTGCCTCTATCGGACCATTTTGGGATGCAAACGAAACCTGGCTGGTGCTCGGTGTCGGCATATTATTGATTGCCTTTCCCAGTGCACATAGCTTGATTTTACATCACTTATACTTGCCGGTTACAGTGATGCTAGCGGGCCTGATATTGCGTGGGGTCGCTTTTGATTTTCGGGCAAAATCGCCGGTTGATTATAAAAACGTATGGGATAAAACCTTTAAGGTCGGATCACTGCTAGCAACTCTCTCCCAGGGCTATATGCTGGGTATGTTTGTCATGGGGTTTGAGCAAACACCCGAGGCCTATGCCTTTGCCTTATTAAGTGCAGTCTGCGTTACCGCAGGATACAGCTTTATTGGCGCAGCCTGGCTACTCATGAAAACCGAAGGCGCATTACAATTGCGCGCCGCACGCTGGACACGCATTTGTGGCTGGTTAACCGCAATAGGTATTATAGCGGTATCTGTAGTTAACCCGCTTGTCAGCCACAATATTTTTGATAAATGGTTTGGCAGCCCGCTTACACTATTGCTATTAATTATTCCTGTCGTGTGTTTTTTAGCTTTCATCGTCGTTGACCGCTATCTAAGTCAGTTTCCCTACCAGAATGATTTTGGTTGCTGGATTCCTTTTGTCGGCATTGTGGTTTTATTTGCACTTTGCTTCATTGCCCTCGGCTATAGTTTTTTTCCTGACATAGTGCCCGGCCAAATGAATATCTGGCAAGCGGCGAGTGCACCCGAATCATTATTGTTTATTTTGTACGGGGTAATTGTAGTGCTGCCCACTATTCTAATTTACACCGCCTTTTCTTACCGCGTGTTTTGGGGTAAAGCCACCGGGCTTGAGTATCATTAACCTGCCTTTTATATACCGGCGTTGTTCAGATGACTACTGCCTCGGCGCCTGTCATTAAGGCTCAACGCTTGGCGCCCACCCCCCTTTGCGGTAAGCTCAGGGTTTTACGCAGCCGATTATGACCTTTACCTTCAGCCCCATTGGCGTTGTGCGTTCATGCTTCACTGAGAAATTCGGTATTCCCCGGCAAAGTGGCTTGGCGCCGCTGGCCACGGCCAGCATTGAGCTTTATCCGCCTTTTGACACACCGCTGGCCTTTACCGGGCTAGACAGCGCCAGTCATCTGTGGGTGCAGTTTGTGTTTCATCAAAACCGGCACCAGGGCTTTAAACCCCGAGTGAAACCACCGCGCCTCGGCGGCAATAAAACCCTTGGCGTTTTTGCCACCCGCTCGCCCACCCGGCCCAACCCTATCGGCCTGTCTGTGGTGAAGCTCGACAGCATCGAGGTGGTCGACGGCGCCACGCGGTTGCTGATTAGCGGCCATGATATGCTGGACGGTACCCCGGTGCTGGATATCAAGCCCTACGTGCCTTATACCGACGCCATCGACAGCGCGCACAATGATTTTGCCACCGACGCACCGACGGCCATTGCCGTATTTTTTAACACCCATGCCGAGGCCCAATGCCGAGCACACGAAATGCAACATACCGGGCTGCGCGGGTTAATAGATCAGCTACTGCAACAAGACCCGCGCCCCCAATACCAGACGCCAGATCCAGCACGGATCTACGGCATGCGCCTGTGGCAGCTGGATGTACGCTGGCGCTACCAATTCAATGGCGAGCGCTGGCAGATTGAAGTTGTGGAAGTGGTTGCCGCGAGCTGATATTGGCTTACAGCCGCCCCCATTGTGCTATCATAGCGCCCGTTTTTGCGGTCGCAGCCCTACGACGGCACCCCCCATTTTCCGAACAGCGCGCACAAGGCTTTATCTATGAGTAAAACATCACTGGACAAAAGCAAGATCAAATTTCTTCTGCTCGAAGGTGTCCACCAGTCTGCCGTAGACACCCTCCATGCCGATGGCTATGAGAATATCGACTACGTTAAAACCGCGCTGGCCGAAGATGAGTTGATCGAAAAAATCAAAGATGCACACTTTGTCGGCCTGCGCTCGCGC
>DATBNH010000247.1:0-4897 GCA_036554405.1 Cellvibrionaceae bacterium
TATTTTCCAGTTGAAAGAACCCGAGCCTAATTCGGTGCCGCGAAACTTGCCGTTAAGCATAGGGCCGCCTGGCACCACCAGTGTGGGTAAGCCAACGCTGGCCGCGCCCATAATCAGTGAGGGGGTGGTTTTATCGCAGCCGGTAAGCAGCACAATGCCGTCCAGCGGATTGGCGCGAATGGACTCCTCAACATCCATGCTGGCGAGATTGCGAAACAACATGGTGGTGGGGCGCATAATCGTTTCGCCCAGAGACATCACCGGAAATTCAAAGGGCACACCGCCGGCTTCGAGTACGCCGCGCTTGACCACCTCGGCCAGATCGCGCAGGTGGCCATTGCAGGGCGTCAGTTCCGACCAGGTGTTGCAAATGCCAATAATCGGGCGGCCGCGAAAGTAGTCGTCCGGGTAGCCTTGATTGCGCAGCCAGGAGCGGTGCACAAAACCCATTTTAGTGTTGCCGCCAAACCACTCTTGGCTGCGCAAAGGTTTCTTTTTCATAGCGTTCTCTTATTATTTATTGTGAAAACCGGCTTACAGGTTACAGTGCCTTCTGGCTGCGCTCCCCGTTTATTAATCGTGTCAGGCCCAGCGGGTTGTTATTTTTAAGGGCCTCTGGCAGGTAGGCATCGGGCACATCCTGAAAACACACCGGGCGCAAAAACCGCTCGATAGCCGCCGTGCCCACCGAGGTAAAACGCGCATCTGTAGCAGCGGGGAAAGGGCCGCCGTGGACCATGGACGGACACACTTCTACGCCGGTGGGGAAACCGTTAAACACCAATCGCCCCACACGGGCGCGCAGGACGTCGACTACCCCCGGGTACTGCTCCAGCTCGCCTTCGCCAGCGTGTACTGTACCGGTCAGTTGTCCTCTGAGGCTATTGAGTACTGCCAGCAATTCTGTGTGATCGTCACACTCCACCACTAAAGACGTGGGGCCAAAAATCTCTTCGTGCAGGTTATGGGTGTGCAAAAAGGTTTTGGCGCTGGTTTTCAACAGTGCCGCCTGGCAGTGATAACCTTCTCCGGTGCCCTCGACGCCTTCGGCCAATGCTTCAACACCAGGGGTGGCCTTGAATGCATCCAGTCCCTCCTGGTAGGCCTCACATATGCGCTGATTGAGCATAATGCCGCTGGCGGTAGCTGCCAGGGCCTCGTTAGTTGCATTAATAAACGCCTCAAGTGAGGGGCCTTTAATCGCCAGCAGCAAGCCTGGATTAACACAAAATTGACCCGTGCCCAGAGTAAGCGATGCCACAAAGCCACGCGCAATAGCGTCGGCATTGGTAGCCAGAGCCTGTGGCAATACCACAACCGGGTTAACACTGCCCATTTCGGCAAATACAGGAATCGGCTCCGGGCGCTCGTTGGCCAGACGGTAAAGGGCCATGCCACCGCTAAAAGAGCCGGTAAAGCCCACAGCTTTTACCTCGGGAGCGGATACCAGCGCGCTGCCCACAGTGCGCCCTTCGCCCATCAGCAGGGAGAATACTCCCGCAGGCATGGCTGTTTTTTCGGCGGCCCGGGCGATGGCTTGGGCGACCAGTTCGCAGCTACCGGGGTGAGATGAATGGCCCTTAACCAGTACCGGGCAGCCTGCAGCCAGTGCCGAGGCGGTGTCGCCGCCGGCAACAGAAAAAGCCAGTGGGAAATTACTGGCACCAAATACCACCACCGGGCCCAGAGCTTGGTTCATATAGCGGATATCGGGTTTGGGCAGCGGCTGGCGAGCGGGGTCGGCGGTATCTATTCGCGCATCAAAATGTTCGCCTGCTGCTACATAGCGGGCAAACATCTGTAATTGGCCGCAGGTGCGGGCGCGTTCGCCCTCGGCGCGGGCCAGTGGATAACCCGTTTCTGCTGAGACGCGCTGGGTTAGGGCGTCTCCCAAGGCCATAATCTCCTCAGCTATGGTTTCTAGAAAACGCGCGCGATCAGCAGGCGGTGTGTTTTGAAAAGGCCCTAACGCAGCCTGTGCGGCACTGACGGCGGCACTTACCTGCGCGCGGCTGGCCCTGGAGAGCACGGGCGCCAAGGGCTCACCGGTAGAGGGATTGATCGCCTGATAAATGCCGTCAGTGCCAGCTTGCCACTTGCCGTTAAAATACTGATGCCCGCTAATGCCCATCTGTCATACTCCTGATTGTGTAAGCGTGATCCTACAGGATAGTGTCACCATGACTATATATCAATTCGAGTGTGCCGGTATACCAGTGACGATTAATGATTGGTTTTTTTGCCTACCCGTCGACAGAGGCGTAGGGGATTTAGCGGTTTGTTTGCTGAAGAGACAAACCCACTGAAACGCGCGATAATCTTTCCGTAATAACAAGCTTGGCAATAACCATGACCCTTACCGAATTTCGCTATATTGTAAGTTTGGCCGATGAGCGCCATTTTGGCCGTGCCGCCCAATTGTGTCAGGTGAGCCAGCCTACCCTGAGTATTGCGGTTAAAAAGCTGGAACAAAATCTGGGTGTGATTTTATTTGAGCGCACGCGCGAGGGGTTGCAGCTCACCTCGCTGGGCAAGCAGGTGGTGGCGAAGGCGCGACATGTGTTGGCACAAACTGCCGAGATTAGCGACCTGGTCAGTGCCGGTAATGATCCCCTTAATGGCCCATTGGCTGTGGGTGTTGTGCCCTGCATTGGGCCTTATTTATTGCCGCAGTTTATTCCCCATTTACAGCGCGCAGCGCCGGCTATGCCGCTTTGCCTGTTTGAGGGTGACAACCGCGCACTCGCCAAAAAATTGCGTGCCGGCGAGCTGGATGTGGTGATTACCACACTGCCTTTTAGTGCCGCGGATACCGTGGTGCAGCCATTATTTGAAGAACCCTACCAGTTGTTATTACCCGCAGGCCACATGCTTGCCGAAAAAAAGGCTATTGCGCCTTTGGATGTGAAGCCGGCTGAGGTTCTATTAATGGCAGAGGGCGATGCTTTTCGCGAACAAGTATTGGCAGCCTTCACGCACCTGGCAGAGCCGGTGGCCGGCGAACCTGTGCGGGCGCGGGTGCAGGGGAGCACACTGGAGACGCTGCGCCATATGGTGGCCTCGGGCTTAGGTGTGGCTATAGTGCCCATGGGCGCCGCGCAAACGGCCTTTTACTCACCGTCGGTGATGGTGAGCCGCCCCTTTACAGAGAATGCCCCGGTGCGCCAGATTGCGCTGGCGTGGCGAGCGAGCTTTCCACGGCACCAGGCGGTGGATGCCTTGCGCAAAGCCATTTTGGCCAGCAGCATTGCCTACTGGCGCTACGCCACCGGCACCAAGCCTGCAGCTGCAGGCCTATTGGTGGATAACACAGACTGGTAATTTATGACCCTACAAAAACCTATGACAATTACCATCGTTGGCGGTGGCACTGCAGGCTGGTTAGCAGCGGCTATGTTGTCGCATCAACTGAGCGCTGAGTTGTTTACTATTCAATTGGTGGAGTCTTCTGAGCTTGGCAGTATCGCCATTGGTGAATCCACAGTGCCTCCCTTTGTGGGGTTGCTGCGCCGCCTTGGTATTGATGAACATGATTTTGTGACCAGGACCGATGCCACCTACAAACTGGGCATTAAATTTATCGACTGGCAACATCAGCGTCAGCAGTATTTTCATCCCTTCGGTGTGTTGGGACAAAATATCGGTCAGCACGACTTTTACCAATGCTGGTTGCGAGCACGGGCCGAGGGCGATGGCTCGGCACTACAGGATTTCTCGCCCTGCAATATAATGGCCGAGCAGGGCCGGTTTTTTCACCCGGAGCAAGCGCGCAATACGCCCATTGGCGGCGCCAGCTATGCCTTGCATGTGGATGCCCTCAGTGTCGCCCGTTATTTGGGAGGCTACGCAAAAAAACGTGCAGTAAAAACCATTGATGGTTTAGTGACTCAGGTTATACAAAGAGACAATGGGTTTATTGATCATCTGATGCTTGAAGATGGCCGCAAGGTTGCAGGTGATTTTTTTATTGATTGCAGTGGTTTTAAAGCGCTGCTTATTGGTCAAACGCTGGGCAGTGAGTTTATAGACTGGCGACAATACTTACCCTGTGATCGCGCTATTGCGGTTAAAACCACTGCTATCGAACCGGTATTGCCCTATACCACGGCCACCGCGCAAAAATCTGGCTGGGGCTGGCGAATTCCCCTGAGCCACAATACCGGCCACGGCACTGTTTATGCCAGTGACTTTTGCTCTGACAGCGATGCCCAATCTATATTGATGCGTTCGCTGGACGGCAAGCGCGTGGACGAGCCGCGTCTTATTCCTTTTGTTACCGGTCACCGCCGTGAAATATGGAAGCACAATTGTCTATCACTGGGGTTGGCATCGGGTTTTATTGAGCCTTTGGAGTCCACCTCTATCCACTTGATTGCGCGCGGGGTGGAGTTTTTCTTGCGTTACTTTCCAAGCACAGCCTGTAAGCCGGCACTGGCGCGAGAGTACAACCGCCGGATGATTGCCGACTATGAAGAGGTGCGCGATTTTTTAATGTTGCACTACTGCACCACCGGTCGCACTGACACACCTTTTTGGCGTTATTGCCAGCAGCTGCCGGTGCCCGATTCATTGGCCGAACGCATCGCGCTGTTTCGTGCTCAGGGCGGCTTGCGTCAGGGTGTTGATGAGCTCTTCCGCGCCACCAGTTGGCAGTCGGTATTTGAAGGCATGGGCATTCGCCCCGAGGGTTATTGTCCGCGTATTAATAATCTGTCGTTCAGCGATATTACGACTCAAATGCAAGCGGCAAGGCAGGCCATTGCAGGCATGGTGAAAACTCTGCCACGGCACGATGATTTTTTATAACGTAATGTGACGCCTGCCGTCGGATGAGAATGGGTAGGGATGAAAATTTAAAATACAAGGAGCCAATTTATGGTATGGGAGAGATTTCAAA
>DATBNH010000156.1:0-2298 GCA_036554405.1 Cellvibrionaceae bacterium
ATTCCACTTGGGCGCTCGTTATCAAGCAAACGATAATGTCACCTTTAATTTCCGTGTCAACAATCTGCTGGATGATGATTTGTCGAGCATTACCTACACCCTCAATGAGCAACAGGATGGTTACAACAGGTTGCACGATTACGACACACCAGAAAAAGCCCGCAGCTTTTGGTTGTCAACCAACGTGACCTTTTAATTAATGAACGCAATTCTGACACGTTACTGCACACTGCCCGATTGGTTGGGCAGTGTGCGTCAGTGGCACTGGATAAGTTCAGCGGTTTGCCTGATCGGCATGCTGCTGTTTGCGTTAACCGGCATTACTCTTAATCACGCTGGACAAATTGAAGGGCGAGCAAAGGTAACGACCATTGAACAGGTGCTTCCCGATAACCTCTTGCCTGTATTGCAACAGGTAAGAGAAAGTCGCGCACCTTTGCCACCCAAAATTCGCGCTTGGTTTAATCGTGAAATGGCTTTAAATCTTCCTGCACATCTAGCCGAGTGGGATGATTATGAGGTCTATCAGAGCTTGCCGCAGCCGGGCGGCGATGCCTGGCTGACGATTGATAGGGCCAGCGGTGATTTCTTGTACGAGCGTACCGATCGCGGTTGGATCGCGTTTTTTAACGATCTTCACAAAGGCCGTAATACCGGGTCAGTGTGGTCATGGTTTATCGACATTTTCGCCGTTGCCTGCGTGATTTTTTGCTTGACAGGACTGGTTCTATTAAAACGTCATGCGGCCAATCGCCCCACAACCTGGCCATTGGTCGGGCTGGGCTTGGTGTTGCCCTGGGTGTTGATTTTATTGTTTATGCATTAGGCATTTTTTTTGGAGTGAATATGCAACTTAGGCGTTTAAAAGTATTGGATGTCACAGCCTTACTGGCAATCATCAGCGCGCCGCTACAAGCCGCCACTATACATGTTGCCATTGAAATTCCACGGTTGGATGTGGCGGAGTATCACCGCCCCTATGTGGCTCTGTGGGTTGCACAAGAAAACCATCAAGTGGCGATGGATTTAGCTGTGTGGTACGACCTGAAAATGAAAGACAGCGAGGGAGAGAAATGGCTTAAGGATATGCGTCAGTGGTGGCGACGCAGCGGTCGCAGCAAGGTGATGCCCATCGATGGTGTATCGGGCGCGACCCGGGCGCCGGGTAAGCATCAGCTGGTATTTGCAGCGGATAAGTCACCCTTGGAAAATCTGCCCGAGGGCAGCTACCTGCTGATGGTTGAAGCGGCGCGAGAAGTGGGTGGCCGCGAGATTTTGCAAATACCCTTTTCGTGGCCCGCCGAGAAGCCACAAGTTTTGCAGGTTGAGGGTGAGTCAGAATTGGGTGAAATTGTTTTAACCCTGTCGCCTTAATATGAATGCACTTACTTAAGCCTTGGCAGATGGTGCCTTGGTGGAGGTCTTCCCGAGACACGCCGTGAACCCATCCGTGGGGGCTCGCCACCAGCATCCCTGCTGGTGACGGTCACGCAAAGACCTCCACCAAGCCGCAGCGGATACATCGTGAGTGTTAAATAAGTGCCACTCGCTTTAAATTGTAATAATACACAAGGATTTAATGATGAAATTTTCTCTAAAGTTAGTAACGGTATTTTCTCTACTTATGCTGCTGCCACTTAGCAGCCATGCCCACCGTGCCTGGATATTACCCGGTGCAACGGTGTTATCCAGCGACGACCCGTGGGTAACCTTTGATGCGGCAATTTCTAATGATATTTTTCATGCCGATTATTTTCCCATGCGTGTTGACAGCGTTCAGGTGTTGTCTCCAGCGGGTAATAATGCCGAGTTACAAAATGTACACACAGGCAAGTACCGCACCAATTTTGATCTTAACTTGACCGAGCGCGGAACATACCGTGTATTTACCGCGAGCCAGGGCTTGCGCGCCCGTTGGGAAACCGAAGCCGGTGAACACCGGGGATGGCCGGGCCGTGGGGAGTCTTACAGCGAAGAGGGCTTTGCCAAAAACGTACCAGCCAATGCTAAAAACTTGCAAGTGACTGAGTTTTCCCGGCGTATGGAAACCTTTGTGACTGCGGGTGCGCCTACCGAAGAGGTTTTAAAACCCAGTGGTAAAGGTTTGGAGTTAGTCGCATTAACACACCCCAATGATTTATTTTCCGGTGAAGCCGCGCAGTTTCAATTTGTTATCAATGGCGAGCCCGCCGTTGGCGCAACGGTTGAAATTATTCCCGGTGGCATGCGCTATCGCAATAGTCAGGATGCCTTAGAGCTGGTAACGGATGCTGCGGGAAAAATTACCGTTAAATGGCC
>DATBNH010000195.1:0-6366 GCA_036554405.1 Cellvibrionaceae bacterium
AAAGCCCCCCTCCACAAACGAGTAGGGAGAGGAGTAGCAAAGCCCTTCTCCACAAACGAGCCGGGGAAGAGAAGAAAATCAGTTAAAGCAGCCGGTAAAATCCGCCAGCTCGCGCAGTTTTTCCCCGGCAAGACCAGAACCGATGGTATCTTCGGCCCGGGCAACACCCTCGGCCAACGTAGCGGCCAAGCCGCTTACATAAATAGCTGCGCCTGCATTCAGGGCAATAATATCGGCGGCCTTGTGGCTTAGCTCGTCGTGCTTGTTACCCAGTGCGCCCTGAATCAACGCCAGTGAATCAGCGGCATTTTCTACGGCCAAGCCCATCAGGCTCTGGCTTTTAATACCAAAATCTTCGGGCTTAATGGTGTATTCGCTCACCACACCGGCTTTTAATTCGGCCACATGGGTGTTGGCGGCCAGGCTGATTTCGTCCAGGCCATCGCTGGCGTGAACTACCATCACATGCTCGCTGCCAAGGCGCCCCAGCACTTCGGCCATAGGTCGGCACAGCTCGCGGTTAAACACACCAATGACCTGGCGCTTGACGCCGGCGGGGTTAGTCATGGGGCCTAACATATTAAAAATGGTGCGCAGCCCCAATTCCCGGCGCGGGCCAATGGCGTGTTTCATGGCGCTGTGATGAGCCGGGGCAAACATAAAGCCGACCCCCAACTCGTTAACACAGCGCGCCACCTGCTCGGGGGCCAGGCTAAGATTAACCCCGGCCGCCTCCAGTACATCGGCGCTACCGGTAGAGCTGGATACCGAACGATTACCGTGCTTGGCCACGCGGCCACCGGCGGCAGCCACCACAAACGCACTGGCGGTAGACACATTAAACAGGTTGGCGCCATCACCACCGGTACCACAGGTATCCACTAAATAGTCACCAGAAACACTGACGCCACTGGCCAGCTCGCGCATAACGGTGGCGGCACCGGTCAGCTCATCCAGCGACTCGCCCTTCATGCGTAAGCCCATTAACAGCGCGCCAATTTGCGCTTCGCTGGCCTCGCCGGTCATTACCTGACGCATAACGCTGATCATTTCATCAGTGCTTAAATCAATGTTTTCTACAATGCGCGCCAACGCCGTTTTAATGTCCATGCTGCCCCCTCAGGCTTGTCGTAAAAAATTGGCCAGTAGAGCGTGGCCCGCCTCGGTCAAAATCGATTCCGGGTGAAATTGCACCCCCTCTACCGCCAGAGATTTATGTTTAATGCCCATAATTTCGCCCATAGCGCCGCTTGTATTTTCGGTCCAGGCGGTAATGTCGAAGCAGTCCGGCAGGCTTGGGGCATCCACCACCAACGAGTGGTAACGGGTGGCGGTAAGCGGGTTGGGTAGCCCGGCGAACACACCCTCGCCACGGTGCCATACTGCCGAGGTCTTGCCGTGCATAATCTCGCGGGCACCCAGTACCGTGCCGGCAAAGGCTTCGGCTATGCACTGGTGGCCCAAGCAAACGCCCAATAGGGGAATCTTACCAGAAAATGTCCGAATAACCGCAGGCGAGATACCGGCATCACGCGGTTTGCCGGGGCCTGGGGAAATCATCAGGTGCGAGGGCGCCAACTCACTGATTCTCTGCACACTAATGGCATCATTGCGAGCAACCATCACCTCCATCCCCAACGCCTCCAGATAATGGACGATGTTATAGGTAAAAGAATCATAGTTATCGATCATCAACAGCATGGATTTGCCTGTAAACCCCTGAAACAGGCGGGGAATGCTAGCACATTTTGCCGCCAGCATTGCGGTGGAGAAACTTTCACTGCGCTTATCAGTCTGTATGGGCTCAATCTCTATGCAAGACCGTTTTATGGATCACCAGCTCCCGGCAAGGGACTTCTGCCTTCAGCACCTGACACCAGAGGCCTTAACCGACACGCTAGCCGAGGATACCCGGCCTCAGCGCCGCATCGAAAAAATTCTCTGGCTTACCCTTGCGGCCTCGGTGTTGCTGCATGCTGCACTGCTGGCCGGCTGGGCGAACTGGCAGACGAAAATGGAGACCATAACCCCTGCCCCGAGCTTGCAGATTACGCTTAATGCCGCACCCATTGAGCCCGCAGCACAACCCGCCGCAACAGAGCAGATAGAGGAACCCGCGGTAGAGGATATAGAAGACACTCCGGCAGAGGTGAGCCCCGTTGACCCAGAGATAGCCACCCCACCTGAAATCCAGACCGCCCCTGCCACGCCAGATAAACCAGCCATTACTATTGCCACGGAGGCTATCACCACCAGCACACCCGCCACCTCTGAACCGACAAGCGGCACAGTGTTCCACCCAGGCCTCAGGAGCCAAATACACAGCGCCCGCTCAACCCGGGAGCGCTTGCACAATAACCGCACACCCATTCTCAACAGTTGGCAAGATACGGCCGGCAGCACCTGGATCGATATGGGTAACGGCACTTGCATGCGCAGCGCAGGGAACAGCCAAGGAACAACACAAAGCTGGGAGTTGCCTACCCGCTGCAAAGGACAACTGACTGAGGGAGAGAACATACTGCACAATGTACAAAAAACACTGAACCGGCCTTAATCCACAAAGCATGGAGCAGTTTTTCAAAGCTTGTACTCAGTTTGCAGCAAAAAATCACCGAGTCATCCACTGACTCGGTGACCATTGCCAGGCCTTAGTTGGCTGGCGGCAAATCGCCTGCCGAAGCGGCAGCAGGTTTAGGGTTGGTTTTGCTACTCACTTTATCGCTCACGTAGCTGCCGGCTTTTTCGGCCATTTCGCGGAACTTATCCGAGGCGCTGGACAGTTTCGCATCCCACTCAGGATCGGGAGTCTGACCTTCGATGGCTTTAAAATAAACCTGCATCATGGCAGTAACCGCCAAGGGTTCGAGCAAGGCTGCCTTGATGCTCCAGGCCAACAGTACCGAGGCGAATATAGACCAAAAACCCACGGACCCCGGAAATAAAGCACCGATGGCAGCCACTGGACCGAGAATCAACAAAAAGATAAGGAACGATGTGACATACATAAATACCATTAAAAACACGGCATTTTTGAGCATGGTTTTGTAGTTTTGTGCGTACAAAATAATGGCATCTTTACTGGACTGCCAGGGGTTGTCGCTCTCGGTTTTAATGTTGTAGGCCAGAATCACTTCATCCACATAAGTAAGCGAGGTGGTGATGATTTTATTGACGATACTGGCCAGTTGCTGCAGCGCCGGAATAGGTATCATACGCGAGATGGACATCACCATGCGGTTGAAAATACGCAAAATGCCCTTAATCAGTTGATCCACACCAAAGAGGATAGACGACTCTTTAAAGCGCTCTTTAACCACTGCCTGGCCGTGTTCAATCTGACTGCGACCATGGGGCAACTCTTTGCCCTCAAGAAGCTCCACCAACACAGCAATATGCCCGGCTTTAATGAGATACAGAATATACTCGCGCGCCCAGTAGAGAATCCCGCTGATAATGGCAAAGCCCAACAAGCCGCCAATAGCGGCACCGCCGCCCTGACCATCACCAAAAGAGGTGAAGCCATAACCAATGCCTGCACCAATACCGGTCACCAGAATATACGCCAGGGTAATACCAAAATATACGGCCAGACGTAACAATAAAAACGGCAGGGTTTTACCCATTAACCGTAAACAGCCTCCCAAACTAAAATCCCACATCCGCTATACCCTCATTTAGTTGTTAGTAAAACCGTGATACCCAAAGGTACATCTAAGATACGCCTGTGAGCCCTGCTTCTCAAGTGCGGGATCATGCCTGCGGTCGATGACACTTTGACACTACTCAGCCCAGAGCCCATGGGGTATCATGGCCGCCCTTTGAATCTGTATAAAAGGCTGTGGACTGCATGAAAATTCTGGTAACCGGCGGCGCCGGTTTTATCGGCTCGGCGGTAATTCGCCACCTGCTCAATGACACCGAGCACAGTGTCGTCAATATCGACAAACTTACCTATGCGGGCAATTTGGCCTCGCTTCCCGGCGCCAGCGATCACCCGCGCTATGCCTTTGAACAGGTGGATATTCTCGATGCGGTAGCCATTAACCGTATTTTTGCCGAGCACCAGCCCGACAGTATTATGCATTTAGCCGCCGAGAGCCATGTGGACCGCTCCATCAGTGACTCGGCGGCGTTTATTCACACCAATATAATCGGCACCTATACCCTGCTGGAACAGGCGCGTCTGTACTACAGCGGCCTCGAGAGCACCCAGGCGGCACGCTTTCGCTTTCATCACGTATCCACCGACGAGGTCTATGGTGACCTCGAGGGCACCGACGCGCTCTTTACCGAAACCACAGCCTACGCACCCAGCTCGCCCTATTCTGCCAGCAAGGCCAGCTCCGACCATTTGGTGCGCGCCTGGCATCGTACCTATGGGCTGCCGGTGGTATTAACCAATTGTTCCAACAACTACGGCCCCTACCATTTTCCCGAGAAGTTTATCCCCCATATGATACTTAACGCGCTGGCGGGCAAGCCTTTGCCGGTGTACGGTAGCGGCCAGCAAGTACGCGACTGGCTGTATGTGGAAGACCACGCCCGCGCCCTGGTGCAGGTGATTAGCCGTGGCAAGGTGGGCGAGACCTATAACATTGGCGGCCACAACGAGGTGCGTAATATCGATGTGGTAGAAAAGCTGTGTGCGCTGCTGGAAGCCAAAGCCGGTGATATAAAGCCTGCCGGCGTCAATGCTTACCGCGAGCTGATTACCTATGTGGCCGATCGCCCCGGCCACGATGCCCGCTACGCTATAGATGCCAGTAAGATTGAACGGGAGCTGGGCTGGAAGCCTGTCGAGAACTTTACCAGCGGACTGGAAAAAACCCTCGACTGGTACCTTGATAACAGCAACTGGTGGCAACCGGTACTCGATGGCAGCTATCAACTGCAACGATTAGGACTGACCTCATGAAAGGTATTATTCTCGCCGGCGGCAGCGGCACCCGGCTTTACCCCATCACTCAGGGTGTATCCAAGCAACTGCTGCCGGTGTACGACAAACCCATGATTTACTACCCGCTGTCTATTTTGATGCTGGCGGGCATCCGCGATATTCTGATTATCACCACCCCGGAAGATCAAAGCAGCTTTCAGCGCTTGCTGGGCGATGGCAGCCAGTTGGGGCTCAATTTTACCTATGTGGTGCAACCCTCCCCCGATGGTTTGGCCCAGGCGTTTCTGCTGGGCGAGGATTTTATCGGCGGTGACTCGGTGTGCCTGGTGCTGGGCGACAACATCTACCACGGTCATCACCTAAGCAACCTGTTAAGTGCAGCGGTAAGTAATGCCGAACAAGAACGCGCCACGGTATTTGGCTATCATGTCAACGACCCGGAGCGCTATGGCGTGGTCGACTTTGATACTGAGGGTCGCGCTATCAGTATTGAAGAAAAGCCCACAGAGCCCAAATCCAACTATGCGGTAACCGGCCTGTATTTTTACCCCAACGACGTGGTCGCCAAGGCCAAAAAAGTCACCCCCTCCAAGCGCGGCGAATTGGAAATTACCAGTATTAACCAGCTGTATCTGGACGAGGAACGCCTGCAGGTAGAGGTGATGGGCCGTGGCTATGCCTGGCTGGATACCGGGACCCACGAGAGCTTGATCGAGGCGGCATCGTTTATAGAAACCATCGAAAAGCGCCAGGGTCTGAAAATCGCCTGCATCGAAGAAATCGCCTTTGAGCAGGGCTATATCAGCGCCGACGATCTGCGCCAACTGGCCGCACCGCTGATTAAGAATCAATACGGCCAATACCTGTTACGCCGCGCCCGGGAGGGGCGACAGCCATGAACATTACCCCCCTTGCCATCGAAGATATACTGCTCATTACCCCCGTAGTTCACGGTGACGAGCGCGGCTATTTTATGGAGAGCTACCGCCAGGATATTCTCGAACGCGCCCTCGGCTATAGCGTTAAATTTACTCAGGATAACGAGTCCTTATCCAGCCGTGGTGTGCTGCGCGGCCTTCACTATCAGTTACCGCCTTTCGCCCAGAGCAAACTGGTGCGGGTTATAGAGGGCGAGGTGTTGGATGTGGCGGTGGATGTTCGCGTAGGCAGCCCTACCTTTGGTCAGCATGTGAGCGCTATCTTAAGTGCCGACAACAAACAGCAGCTATTTATTCCTCGCGGTTTCGCCCATGGTTTTGTGGTGCTCAGCGAGACCGCGCTCTTTACCTATAAGGTCGACAACCCCTACGCCCCGGAACTGGACGCCGGCATTCATTTTGCCGACAGCGCCCTCGGCATTGATTGGCAGCTGTCCCCCGGCGACATACTCACCTCGGCCAAAGACGCTGAGCTACCATCGCTGAACCTGCGACTTGAGCAACAGCCGGATACCCTGTTTCACTACA
>DATBNH010000216.1:0-5297 GCA_036554405.1 Cellvibrionaceae bacterium
TAAAAATCGCCATCGGAACCTAGCAGGCTGTTGAAAAACCCATTTTATGAGAAAATAGCGCATCCGTTTACAAAGGGCAATGACGATGCGGGGACAATCCAAAACTCAAACGGCACTTTTCAGCTATGTTGACCTGGAAAGCCGGATTCCGGCGTCGCACCCTATCAGAAAGGTGCGCCGGA
Source organism: Cellvibrionaceae bacterium (assembly GCA_036554405.1). Taxonomy (GTDB): domain Bacteria; phylum Pseudomonadota; class Gammaproteobacteria; order Pseudomonadales; family Cellvibrionaceae; genus Gilvimarinus. The sequence goes on from DATBNH010000216.1 coordinate 183, forward strand.
TAGTCGATCAGGCGTTGATTGAGCTTGAACCCGCGTTCTCCGAGATGTATTCGGTTGTTGGACGCCCTTCGATCCCGCCAGAGCAGTTGATTCGGGCGCTACTTCTTCAAATATTCTTTACGATCCGGTCAGAGCGACAATTGATGGAGCGCCTGGACTACGATCTGATGTTCCGCTGGTTTGTGGGATTATCGATGGACGATAAGGTATGGAATCATTCGGTCTTCTCAAAGAACCGGGATCGTCTTCTTGCCAGTGAAATCGACGAGCTGTTCTTTGATGCCATCAAGAAGCAAGCGAGCGCCAGTCAGCTTATGTCGAAAGATCATTTCAGCGTGGATGGCACATTGCTGGAGGCCTGCGCCTCGGTAAAGTCCTTCAAGCCTAAAGATGGCGGTGGGGACGATGACGGCGATGGACAAAACTTTCACGGCCAGAAACGAAGCAATGAGACTCATCAGTCAAGCACAGATCCGGATTCAAAGCTGTTTCGCAAGGGTAAAGGGAAAGAATCAAAGCTGTGCCACATGGGGCATATCCTGACGGAGAATCGAAACGGACTGATCGTAGAAGCTGAAGTCACTGAAGCTGGCACAAGTCAAGAGTGGGACGCGGGTGCCACGATGTTGGCAAAACAGGGAACCCGTCCCGGAAGAACCGTAGGTGCAGATAAAGGCTACGACACACTGGAATTTGTCGAAGGTAGTCGTGGTTTGGGCATTACCCCACACGTGGCTGCCAAGTCCTTGCGAAGTTGCATTGATAAACGAACGACGAGCACCGACGGCTATAAGATCAGCCAGGTCAAACGGAAGCGAATAGAAGAGTGTTTCGGCTGGATGAAAGATATAGGACTGATGAGAAAGCTTCGTCATGTTGGGCGAGCCAAGGTCTCTTGGATCTTCCGTTTTACCGCGGCTGCATATAATTTGACCCGGTTGAAGGCATTAATTGCCTGATAGGATAAATAAAGGCATTGTGAGCCGATATTGACCAATATTCTGATTGAATTATAACCAGGTTTTGTTGCCGAAAAGTTATTGGTAATAACGTGTCAGGAAACGCCAAGATAGATTTATTGAATCGCACTTTTTTGAGAGGTCTTAGCACTTGGGGAAAACCGGATTTTTCAACAGCCTGCTAGATAATTGGTGTACAGGCCAAGAGCCATGGCGCTGATAACCCCGAGTATCACCAGTGTATTAAAGCGCCCGGTAGTGCCCGCCAGCTGGTTAAGCCAGCGTCGCTGCAATACCCAGTAAAACACCAGTAACATCGTTAGCGGCATCATTAAGCCGCGAAACCAGAATAATGAGTCGCCATTGCGCACCGCACGGCTAATAGAGGTACAGCCCTCGGTAAACACAAAGCACTCAGGTGCCTGTTGCTGCCAGAGTGCGATTGCGTAACCTACACTGACCGCCAGCAGGGGGATCAGTGTGTTGAGCCAGGCAATGAGTTTCGCCATATATCCTCCTGCGGTTTTATACTACCGAATAGAGAAATTTATGCAAATACACGTGCTTATATCGGTCAACACTCTTAAGTGATACTTGTTAGGTGTGGTAAAGCCCTTGCCAAAAACTGGCCAGCGCAAAGCCTAAAAATAAAACAAAGGCTAAGCGGTGTACCAGCGTTAGCGAGATGCGCGCTAACAGCCAGCGCCCGGCAAAAACTACCGGCACATTGGCCAGCAGCATGCCAAGGGTAGTGCCAATAATAACCGCCCAGGTCGCCTCAAAGCGCGCGGCCAGCACCACTGTTGCCACTTGGGTTTTATCGCCAATTTCGGCCAGAAAAAACAGTACGCAGGTGGCGCCCAAGGCGCCCAGCGCATAAAAGCGGTTATCCACATCGTCGGCTTTATCGGGAATCAGTGTCCAGATGGCCACCAGTAAAAAACTGACGCCGATAATCCAGGGCAGCCAATGGCCGGGAATAATGTTGCCGAGCCAGCTGCCAAGCCAGGCCGAGAGAGCATGATTAACGACGGTGGCAATCAAAATGCCTGCACAAATAATCAGTGGTCGGCCGTAGCGGCCCACCAGTAACAGAGCCAGCAATTGTGTTTTATCACCAATTTCAGCTATGGCGACCGCCAAGGTTGAGGCCAAAAAAGCTTCCACTAATCAGCGCTCCTTTCGCGGGTGCCGCCGTAAGGCAGGGTAGATAATTGTGGCTCAATCATGTCCAGTGCATCGAGAAAAATGGTTTTAACATTGGGCTTAAGGCCCACTGCCATGCGTCGCGACAACATGGTGATCGGGAATAGACACTCGCGCGAAGCGTCAACACAGAGTGCGCGCGAGCGACCCTTGCTGTCTTCATAAATTTTCCATTTGAGTTCCGACTCTTCCTGTGCCAGAAGGTCGCCGAGAATAACCCCTAGTGCCTGTTGCATCAGGGCATCGTCACGATCAATCAAATCGCGATCAATAATCCGCTGCAAGGTATCAAGGTCGGATTTGTCGCCGCGAATAGGTGCGCCTAGTCGGGTGCGGGTCAGTTCGTCCACCCGAGCGCGCTGGGCCGACAAGAAGCTCTCATCGGTCCAGCCGAGATTGGTAATGCTGGCGCTGTTGGACTGGGCGTTAGCCAGGGTGCAGCTACAGCACAGTAAAGTCAGTAACAGACCGCGTAACAGAGTTTGCATAATATACCTCTAGATGTTTTTTTCCGCATTGCTGGCTATCAGAGTAACAGGCTCGGGGTAGAGTTCACTTAACGGTGCCGATAAGCCGTTGCTCATCACCACATGCACATGATCGCGGCGCAGCAGGCGCGGCTCGGCGACGCCGCAGGCATGGGCCAGCAGGCCCACGCCGTAGGTCATGTTTTTCTGGTAGAAGGCAACGCGGGTGGCTTTGTCGGTGGGGTCCAGCCCCTTTTGCAGTTTGGGGTTGTGGGTGGTAATGCCGGTGGGGCAGGTGTTTTTGTGGCACTGCATGGCCTGAATACAACCGAGGGCAAACATAAAACCGCGCGCGCTCACAGCAAAGTCGGCACCTGCTGCCAGCGCCCAGGCTACCAGTGACGGGGTGATCAGTTTGCCCGAGGCAATCAGGCGGATACGGCCTTTCAGGCCGGCCTCGGTAAGCAGATCTGACATCCATGGCAGGCTCTCTTTTAAAGGCAGGCCCACATAATCCATCAGCGGTTGCGGTGCGGCGCCGGTGCCGCCATCGCAGCTGTCGATGGTGATAAAGTCTGGTGCTCGGTCTATTCCGCGCCGGGTAATTTCATGCACCAGATCGCGCAGCCATTGTTTGTCGCCAATCACCGCTTTAAAACCCACGGGCTTGCCGGTTACCTGGCGGATATGCTCGATCATATCCAGCAGGTCATCTACCGAGCGAATATCCGGATGGCCGTTGGGGCTAATAGAGGCATGACCCTCGGGAATGCCGCGAATAGCGGCTACCTCGGCAGAGACTTTTTCCGCAGGCAAGATGCCACCTTTACCGGGTTTGGCGCCCTGACTGAGCTTGATCTCGAACATGCGCACCTGCTCGTGGGCAGCGATAATACTCAGCCGTTCATCCGACAGAAGCCCCTCGGCGTCGCGCACACCGTATTTGGCTGTGCCCAGTTGAAACACCAGATCGCCGCCGCCTTCGAGATGATAGGGCGATAAGCCACCTTCGCCGGTATTCAACCAGCAGCCAGCTTTGGCGGCTCCCGCTGACAGGGCGCGCACCGCTGGCCGCGAAATAGCCCCGTAACTCATGGCGCTGATATTAAATATGGCGCTGGTAGTATAGGGCTGTCGGCAATGGGGGCCAATGGTAACCGGTGAGGGCATAGCCGCATCTTTTTCCAGAGTAGGGAAGGCGGAGTTAAGAAACATCACCGTGCCGGTAGGGGTTAAGTCGCGGGTCGAGCCAAAGGCAATATTAGTATCCACATTTTTGGCGGCGCGATAGACCCAGGAGCGCTCGGCACGGTTAAAGGGCATTTCCTCGCGGTCCATAGCAAAAAAATACTGCCGGAAAAACTCGCCCAAATGCTCAAACAAGTAACGAAATCGCCCGATAACTGGATAATTGCGGCGAATGGTATGGGTGTTTTGGTTGACGTCCACCACATACATCACTGCTAGCCCAACCAGAGTTGCGACAATAAGCAACAAAAAGGCGTACTGAATAATGGAGAGCAAGTTAAGGGCGATATTTTCTGGCATTCGGATTGCTCCGTGGGCAGTTGGGCCGGTTTGAGGCTTGTTTGTGAGCGACAATGATTGCATTATACGGGCTCACGGATAAAACAGGGATAAAAGCATGAAAGCCTTAAAAATAATTCTGATTATACTGTTGGTACTGGTCGTGCTATTCGGTGGTTGTGCCTACCTGGTCTTCAAAAATATCGACAAACTTTTTATTGCCGCTATTGAAGCCATAGCCTCCGAATCCATGCAAACCGAGGTGACGGTAGACGATGTCAATATCAGCTTTAGCGATGGTCGCGGCGAAATTATCGGGCTTAATATTGCCAACTTGCCGGGTTATGACGAGCCCAGGCTGTTCTCGCTAAACAAAGCGGCTTTGCAGATTGATGCCTCCTCGCTGGAAGGCCCAGTGGTAGTGATTGAGGAGATTCTGGTGGATGGTGCGCGGTTAACGGTGGAGCATAAAAACCTCACCGAAACCAACCTCAAAGAGGTGTGGGATAACCTTCAGCGTAACAGTGAGGTTCAGCAGCAACAGGGTGGCGAGCAGATGAACTTTATGATTGAAAAGCTGGTGTTCAGCAATATCACTATGGATGTTATTTCGCCAGAGTTCGAAAATACCACGATTACCTTACCTGATATTCGCCGCGAAAATCTGGGTAACCGACAAACCGGGCTCACTGGCGCCGAACTGACCGAAGCGGTAATGGCACCACTGCTGGAAAGCGCTCGCAAAGAACTGGAAGGCAAAGTGCAAAAAGAAGTGGAAAAGCAAGTGGGTAAGCAACTGCAAGAAGCGCTGGAAGAAGAATTGGCGCAGTAACCTTGCCGAATTAAAAGCCAACGCTCCACGACCACAAGGATGTGGTCTTTCAGTCATGGGGTTATATGACCGGTGCTTTTCGCTTGCCGTGAACCTCCGAGAGAAAATCTACCATAGCGCGGGT
>DATBNH010000217.1:0-4575 GCA_036554405.1 Cellvibrionaceae bacterium
TATTTCACGTGCTCAACCTGAATAATCAATTCATGTAAAACGGGCCGGGCCCGTCGTTATTTTAACGGCTCAAGACGAATACGGGTAATGGGCCCAGTGATGGAGCTCAACGCCTCAATTTTGCTGACAGCAGCCGCCAGATGTTTTTCTACCGCGCGGTTGGTCAACAAAATCAAGGGAACAATCTCTTCATCATCATCTGCTTCTTTTTGAATCAGCGCCTCAATACTGATGCCCGAGTCACTCAAAATAGTCGCCACCTGCGACAGTACTCCGGGTTTATCCAACGCCGACATGCGCAAATAATAAGCCGTTTGTACATCCTCAATAGGCAGAATATTACGATCGCTCAGGCTGTCTTGCTGAAAGCCAAGATAAGGGACCCGGTGCTCGGGGTTAGCGGTCAGCGTACGCGCTACATCGACAATATCGGCAATCACCGCCGAGGCGGTAGGCTCGGCACCAGCGCCAGCACCGTAGTACATAGTCGGCCCTACGGCATCGCCTTTGACCATAATAGCGTTCATCACACCATCGACATTAGCCAGCTGCAATTTGGCAGGAATCAGCGTCGGGTGTACACGCAGCTCAATACCATCGGCCACGCGGCGGGCAATACCCAAATGTTTAATGCGATAGCCAAGCTCGCCGGCATAAACCACATCCACCGGTTCAATTTTACTAATGCCCTCGGTAAATACTTTTTCAAACTGCAGAGGAATACCAAAAGCAATAGAGGCCAAGATCACCAATTTATGGGCGGCGTCTATGCCTTCCACATCGAAAGTGGGATCGGCCTCAGCATAGCCTAAGGCCTGGGCTTCGGCCAGCACATCGGTAAACTCGCGGCCTTTGTCGCGCATTTCGGTCAGAATAAAATTACCGGTGCCGTTAATAATACCGGCCAGCCATTCAATGCGATTGGCCGATAAACCCTCACGAATGGATTTAATAATGGGAATACCGCCGGCGACCGCCGCTTCAAATGCTACCGTTACACCTTTGTCATTAGCGGCGGCAAAAATCTCGTTGCCGTGCTCGGCAATCAACGCTTTGTTAGCGGTAACTACATGTTTGCCGTTTTCAATCGCTTTTAAAATCAACTCGCGGGCATAACTAATACCGCCAATCAATTCCACCACAATATCAATATCGGGGTTAGTGACCACCTCCATTAAATCGCGCGTCACATTCAACGATGACATATCGCACTGGGGGTTGTCGCGTCGGGCGCCCACTTGCTCAAGAATAATATCGCAACCGGCACGGGCATTAATAACGCGTTGATTACGCGCAAGAACATTGACTGTGCCACTGCCTACGGTTCCCAGACCGCAAAGACCTACTCTGACCGGTTTCAAACTGAACTCCCCTTGGGTTTTGCGTGCAAAAATAAAAAGACAGCAACATTACGCAGGGTAAAAGTTGCTGTCAATTGTGTGAGACTGGATTCACTCAGCGCCCTGCTCGATGTATTCCAGCAATTGCTCTGGCGGCATATAACCTAACCGTAAACGGCCATCGGGCAAGAGTATTGCTGGCGTGGCGTTAACACCCAGTGAAGCACCCTGTTTAAACTGCTCGGCTATAGGATTATCACAAGTTGCTGCGGCCACATTGCGCAAGCTCTTCAAATCATCCATCGCCTTGGTGCGATCTTTGGCACACCAGGCGCTCTCAAGCTTGGCTGCTGATGGGCTGCCAACACCAGCGCGCGGGTAAGCCAGGTAACGAATTTCAATACCCAAATCGTTATAGCCGGATTTTTTCACCCCCATTTCACGATAGGGAGCTATTTGACTGTGTAACCTACGGCAATAACCACAATCAACATCCGTAAAAACGTAGACGACTTCTTTGGTTTCGCCTTCGGGCGCAAAATTGATAGTCTCTTCAAGCTTTAGATTAGCCACATACTCCTGGCGGGCACGCATCAGGTAAGGGTCTTGTAACGGCACCAGGCCGGCCGATGTCACCTCGTACATATCGCCCATAATTACATGGTCGCCGGTGCCGGTAATAAACACTTCGGGGCCACCGATAATCTGTACCCGATACAAGCCGTCAATGACTGTAGGGCTAATGGGACCGAGCGTGGCATCTTTGGCAATTTCCAATAACCGAGCTTCAATAATCTGTTCCGGCGTCTGGGTGGCTGCGTCTTGGCCGACATCGTCTTCGGCAACGCTCATACCCGCCCACAAAAGTGCCACAGCACCCAGGCAGGGCATAAAGATACGAAAAATTGTGTGTTTCATAGTTACCATCTCATCTGTAAAGGGGCTAGCGTCAAAAGACACTCGCCCGTCTGCCTGAGGGTTTGCAGTTTAAAGGCCACCCGCCAAAGGCAAAATTGTACCATAAATAGCGCATAACACTGCGCGCAACTACCCCCGCGGATGATGCTCGGCATGTAATTGCTGCATCCGCGCTCGGGCCACGTGGGTATATATTTGTGTAGTGGATAGATCACTGTGCCCGAGTAACAGCTGCACTACACGTAAATCGGCGCCATGATTGAGCAAATGCGTGGCAAAAGCATGGCGCAGGGTATGCGGCGACAAGGGTTTCTCAATGCCCGCCACCTTGGCCCAGTGTTTAATACGGTGCCAGAAAGTCTGGCGGGTCATCATTTGTGCTCGACTGCTGGGGAAAACCACTTCGGTGACTTTTAGCCCGGTAAGACTGGCGCGCGTCTCATGCAAGTAACGTTGCAACCAGTGCGCAGCTTCATCTCCCATAGGCACTAACCGTTCTTTACTGCCCTTGCCCATAATACGCACCACACCCTGACGCAGGTTAATCATAGGCAGGGTAAGCGTCACCAACTCAGTAACCCGAAGGCCCGAGGAATACAGCAATTCCAACATGGCCCGATCGCGCATGCCGATGCTGGTTTCCACATCGGGTGCTGCCAGCAGGGCTTCGACATCGGCCTCGCTCAAGAGTTTAGGCAGGCTGCGCGGTAATTTGGGGTGTTCAATGGCCGCTACCGGGTTGCTGTCAATAACGCCCTGTTGAATCTGATAACGATAAAACCCCCGAAGACAGGACAGCATTCTGGCGCTGGAGCGGCTGGAAAAATGCGCCTGGTGACGCGAGGCCAGATATTCCAGCAGTGCTCCTTCGGTGGTCCCCAGTAAATCGCGGCCGCTCGCCTCAAGAGCGTGAGCAAATGCCTCAAGATCGCGTCGGTAACTGCTCTGGGTATTTTCGGCCAGGCCTTTTTCCAACCACAGGGCATCAAGATAGGTTTCTATCAGCTGTCGCGACTGGGGGGTAATTTGAGGTTTGGCCATAGAGGAAGTGTACTGTATATCACAATGTGCCGTCACAAATGTAACGCTCACAAAAAAGCCGGTGCAGTTACCCGCACCGGCTTTTTTGCGACACTTCAGAAAAACTTAAGCGTTCAGTTTTTCTTTAATACGTGCAGCCTTACCGGTCAGATCGCGCAAGTAGTACAGTTTGGCCTGACGCACATCACCGCGACGCTTAACAGCAATGCTGTCAACCTGACGGCTGTGAGTCTGGAAAGTACGCTCAACGCCAACACCGTGAGAGATCTTGCGCACGGTAAAAGCAGAGTGCAAACCGCGGTTACGCTTGGCAATTACAACGCCTTCATAGGCCTGCAAACGCTCGCGGTTACCTTCGGTTACCTTTACTTGTACCACAACGGTATCGCCGGGAGAAAAATCAGGAATATCTTGCTTGAGCTGTTCCTGTTCAATCTCTTGAATAAGTTTGTTAGTCATGTCAATGCTCCTCGGAGTCTGTAGCTTCACAGCTAGAGTTTGTTGTTTCAAGGTCTCGACGATAGTCCGTCAACAGCACCTGCTGCTCCTCAGTTAAGTCTTTGCCTTGCAATAAATCCGGCCTTCTCAGCCAGGTTCGCCCTAACGCCTGTTGATGGCGCCAGCGCAGAATTTTTTTGTGGTCTCCAGACAATAACACGGCCGGAACCTGCTTGCCGTCCAGTACTTCTGGCCGGGTGTAGTGCGGGCAATCGAGCAATCCGACACTAAACGAATCTTCCACCGCCGACTGGGTATGACCCAGAGCACCGGGCAACAGTCGGGTAATGGCGTCTATCATCACCATCGCCGGCAACTCGCCGCCAGACAACACATAATCACCTATAGACCACTCCTGGTCCACATGCGCCTCAATAAAACGCTCGTCAATGCCTTCGTAGCGCCCGGCAATCAGGATCAAATTACCGCCACTGCCAAGCTCGGTTGCTGCCTGCTGGTTAAATACCTGCCCCTGGGGGGAGAGGTAAATCACCTGGGCAGCTGTGCCCGCCCACTGGCGCGCCGCATTCAGGGCATCGCTCAAGGGCTGTACCATCATCAGCATACCGGGGCCACCGCCATAGGGGCGATCGTCCACGGTTCTGTGCTTATCCTGCGCAAAATCCCGCGGATTCCAGCAAGCTACATCCACCAAACCCTGTTGGCAGGCGCGGCCGGTAATACCGTGCGCGGTTATCGCCTCAAACATCGCCGGAAACAAGCTGACAACGGCGATCTTCAAAACGGCTGTGTTCGCTTGCTCTACAGCCATATATCA
>DATBNH010000228.1:0-2042 GCA_036554405.1 Cellvibrionaceae bacterium
GATGGCCTGAGTGAAACGTCTGACGTCGCAGGTCTGATGTCGGACGCGTAGGTTGGGTAAGCCCCGCGCCACCCAACACTGTAAGACGAGAATGAATTCTCTGCCCCGTGCGGTGGAGATAACAGGCGACCAAAAAGGAACGCGTTACATGAAATTACAAGCTGTTAGCACATTGACCTTGATTGCGGTGGGTGCGCTTTTGCCAGCACTGGCCGGTGCACAGGCTGTACCCGATGCGGGTACCTTTATCCGCGAGCTGGAAACCGCGCCGGATGTAGCCCCCGAGCGCAGCGATGTGACGCGCCTTGAGGTGCCCGACGCCCCGGAATCCGCACCTGCCGAGGGCGGCCCGGCGATGCAGGTCAATGGCTTTAGTGTTACCGGTAATAACGCCTTTACCAGCCCCACTTTGGAGGGTTTGCTAAGTGATCTGGAAGGCACACAACTGACCTTGGGCGAGCTGCAACAGGCGGCTGGCCGCATCACCCAATACTACCGCGAGCGCGGCTACTTTTTATCCCGCGCCTACTTGCCTGAGCAGGACGTCACCGGCGGTATTGTCACCATCGCCGTGCTGGAAGGCCGTCTGGGCGAGGTGAACATCACCAACCAGTCGCGCACCCGCGACTTTGTGATCGAGCGCCCGCTTAAAAAACTCAAGCCCGGGCAAATGCTCACCGCCCGGGATTTTGAAACCCCGCTGCTGCGCTTGAACGACTTACCCGGTATCGAGGCCAGCACCACCCTCGCCCCCGGTGAGGACATCGGCACCAGTGACCTGAATGTACAGGTCACCCCCGGCCCCTTGGTTCAGGGCACGGTAGAGCTGGATAACTACGGCAGCGTCTACACCGGTGAATACCGCCTGGGCGCCAGCCTGAGAGTCAACAGCCCCTTTGGGCTGGGTGATCGCTTTGACTTACGCGCCTTGGGCAGCGATGAAGAGCAACTCTTCTTCCGCGCTCAATACGCGGTACCGGTGGGCCCCTGGGCCACCGAGCTGGGCGCGGCCTACTCGGAGATGAGTTACGAGCTGGGCGATGAGTTCGCCGAGATCGGCGCCACCGGTGAGGCGCAAATTACCACCGCCTTTGTGCGTCAGTCATTGATTCGTACCCGCCAGCAGAACCTGGATGTACAACTGCAGTACGACAGCAAAGATCTGGAGGACCAGATTGAGCAGTTCGGCAGCACCTCCACCAAATCGTCCGAGCTGTTCACCGTGACAGTCAGCGGCGACACCCGCGACAGCTTTGCCGGGGGTGGCCTTACCCGCTACGCGCTGGCCTACACCCACGGTGACCTGACCCTCGACAGTTATCTGGACCAGTTTATCGATGGCATGACAGGCCAGACCGCCGGCAGCTTTAACCGCTGGACCCCGTCCATTATGCGCCTGCAAAACCTCGGCGGTAATTGGAGCCTGTACGCGCAACTGCACGGTCAGATTGCCAGCAAGAACCTGGACTCGTCAGAAAAGTTCAGCCTCGGCGGCGCCTACGGTGTTCGCGCCTACCCGCAGAGCGAAGCCAGTGGTGATCAGGGCTGGATGGCCAATATGGAAGTGCGCTATGACATCAGCCGCCAGTGGCAAGTGTTTGGCTTGCTTGACCACGGCGAGGTTGAGCGCAATAAAAACCCCTGGGACGCAGCTGTGGAAAATGACCGTACGCTCACCGGCGCCGGTATCGGCACCCGCTGGAACTACGGGCCGTTCAACATCAACGCCACCCTGGCCGCGCCCATCGGCAGTGAAGAGTCCACCATTGATGACAGCGATGTGCGCTTGTTTGTGAAAGCCGTGTTCAGCTTTTAAAACGTATATCCGAATCACAAATTGTGGACGGCCGTTAATCGTTTGATAACTATCCTCTAAGCCGAATGTTCAGGAGGTAAGGATAAAAGGGTTGCCTTTTCTGGCAACCCCTTTTTGAACAGTACTTTTTATAAGCTGTTAATGAGCGTTGACTTTTCTCAGGCGAAATTCAACAAAAAAACCAATTAAGCCGCTAAAGGTAAGCAAAAGCCCTAGTAGCATTAGT
>DATBNH010000245.1:0-4051 GCA_036554405.1 Cellvibrionaceae bacterium
GTAGGCAGTAAAATCTGTATTAAAAAAGGCGAACTTTGGAATATCCCATGCCAGCCTAAGTCCCGGTAGGTATTTATATACCTTAGCATTTCTGGAGTAGTTCACCCCAGCAATTAGTCCTATATCGCGAATCAGCCCTACGGTAGTCTCTCGGCCTAGTATCTTTCCTAAGCTAAAGTTTGAGTAGAGTTCGGTATACACATCGAAACCCGTGTCTCTAGCGTCTATAAAATCAACAAAAAAGAAGTTATCTCCGTATTTCCAACCGTTTACATGTTGAAGAGTATAGATAGACGCCTGCTGATCTGTCTCTGACGAGAACGCACGTTGGAAATTTCTTCCATATTGGTAATGAAGCTCTGTAGTACTGAAATCAAAAAAAGAAGGCACACCGCTACCTTCTTCCGCATGAGCGCAAAAAGATAATGAAAATAACAATATTATCAAAATGCTAAGAAGACGCATGGCTTACTCTCTAGAAGGGACAAGTTATTACAGGCGATTATGTTAAGCGCTTTGTTCTTTATAGGTTTCCCTCAGAAATACGAAGAGTTGCAATGCACCGATAAGTGCCAGAGGTATCACTGATATAGCCCATTGATAATCAGAGATAGTAGGCTCTAGATTAAGTTGCTCCGGATTGATATGTGCGAGCCTGGCGATGGGGCCAGATCCAGACAGCACCTGCCCAGGAATGGCCATAAGAATTCCCCCGATGATAAATTGCACTGCATTGACTAGAGCTGCTGAGGTGCCGATTAAACCTGGTTTTACAAGCTCTGCGCCGATAGGAAAATTCAACATCGAACCGGCAGACATAAACCCCCAGATAAAAAATGCGATAGATGCGCCTTGTACGCTCATACTGGGGTTACTGATAATATAAATGATGGCCAACAATTGGAGGAAACAACCTGCTGCCATTGGTAAGCGTCGTTTTTTCAGTTTGTCGGAGACCCATGCAAATATCGGAGCACCAAACGCAAGGCCAAACCACATCATAGCGCTAACGTTGAAAGCGTCACTTTGCTCCATGCCTCCAGCAGCAAGAAATCTTGGCCCCCAAACCACACCCAGTGCGAGCATTGAACCGAACGTAGCTCCGCCAATTAAAGCATTAATCCAGCTATCTGAAATAGTGTCACCGACACAGTAATACTGACCCACTAACACCAACTTAAAACTGACCCACCTGAGGCAATATAGCCGCCGATTTCAATAAAGAGGCGGTCGTTAATGCTAACTCAGGAGACACTAGTGGATATTCACGTATTACATCGCCAAGGCAACAGTATCCGTGCCATTGCCAAAGAACTCGGCATATCGCGCAACACTGTCCGTCGCTATCTGCGGGATTTGACAGCAGCGCCTATCTATCCGGATCGCGTGGCACGGCCAGCGAAGCTGGATCCTTACAAAGCGTATATCGCCAGTCGTATCGAAGCGGCTAAGCCTCACTGGATACCTGCCTCGGTACTACTCGAGGAGATCCGGGCACAAGGATACAATGGCGGGGCCACACGGCTACGCAGCTACGTGGCCGGGTTCAAGCCCACCAACACTGATCCCGTGGTTCGTTTTGAGACGCCACCGGGCAAGCAGATGCAAGTCGACTTCACCACCATCTCCCGCAACCGGGTCAAAATAAAAGCTTTTGTCGCCACGCTTGGTTACAGTCGCGCCACCTACGTACGCTTCTCCGAGCACGAGCGCCAGGACGACTGGCTCACCGGCATCACCGAGGCCTTGCAGTACTTTGGCGGGGTCCCACGCGAGGTGCTGTTCGATAATGCCAAGACCATCATGATCGAGCGCGATGCCTACGGCGAAGGTCAGCACCAATGGAACGCCCAGTTGCTCAACTTGGCCCGCGATTACGGCTTCCTTGCCCGAGCCTGCCGCCCCTATCGGGCCCGCACCAAGGGTAAGGTGGAGCGCTTCAACGGCTATTTGAAACACAGCTTCATTACACCGCTGGCAGCCACACTCAAGCAGGCCGGACTGCGTCTGGATGTAACAACGGCCAATGCCCACATTGGCCCTTGGCTCGAACGCGTGGCGCACCAGCGTATCCACGGCACCACCGGGGTTAAACCCCAGGTGCGGTTGAACGAAGAGCGTTTCCAACTGATGCCCTTGCCGACAGCGACACAACAGGCTCCGCAAGCACCGGCCGTGTCGCAGCGACCGCTACCAGTAGAGAGCTTCCAACACGCGCTCAGTCTCTATGATGCACTGCTGGAGATACGTCTATGAACCTTCAACACGACCGCATCCAACAAGCCTGCGCCGCACTTAAGCTCGACCGGCTCGCCATTGAATGGGCCGCCATCGCCGATCGATCGGCGGCCGAAGATGTGACCCTGGCGGACTTCCTGGAAAAGTTGCTCAACGTGGAGATCGAGGCCCGCACCAGCCGTTCACGGGAGACCTTGCTGAAGTTCGCAGGCTTCCCCGCCCGTAAGCTACTGGAAGACTACGACTTCAAGTTCGCCAGCGGCGCGCCGCGCAAACAGCTTAATGAGCTCAGCGGTCTAGCCTTCATCGAGCGGGCAGAGAACGTGGTGCTACTGGGACCGAGTGGCGTCGGCAAGAGCCACCTGGCGATCAGCCTGGGGCACAAGGCCGTGGCTCGCGGCATTAAGACCCGCTTTGTCACCGCCGCTGACTTAATGCTGCAACTGGCCACAGCAAAGAAACAGGAGCGACTGGAGCCGTATCTGAAACGCAGCGTACTGGCGCCGAAGCTGTTGATTATCGACGAGATCGGCTACCTTCCATTTGGTCGCGAGGAAGCCAACCTGTTCTTTAATGTTATCGCCAAGCGCTACGAACACGGGAGTGTTATCGTCACCAGCAACTTGCCATTCTCTCAGTGGGCTGGCGCTTTCGCCGACGATAGTACCTTGGTGGCGGCGTTGCTGGATCGTCTACTGCATCATGCGCACATCGTGCAAATCAGTGGCGAGAGTTACCGCTTGAAGGGCAAAAAATCAGCCGGTATCTCACCGCTACCCGACACCGCGACAGCGGTACTAAATAACAACTAAACGCCGGGGGTGGGTCAATTTTACTTTGGTGAAATTAGCCATTAAGTGGGTCAGTTTTGAGTTGGTGTTGACACTTGGCGGGAGTTTTTCACCTTGGCCCTTAATTTCACTGTTGGTTGGGCATGAGCCGCGTTAGCGGCTGACAGGCGGCGCTCAGGGTTCTTTAGAGCACTTCTGTTGGTCCGCCGATACCTCGACCGCGCATTATGTCCTTGTGGCGCGCCCGAGGCCTCACAGCGCTAATTACGCACCTGAGGGAATCCGCCGGCAGGCCGTAGCAGCCAGCACAAAGCCAGTCAGCGCCCTGAAAAACCCATTCCACCCAAGGCTAGAATTAGCAGAGTGCGCATAATGTATATTATGTTAAATTGACAATTGATCCGTATAGTAGAAGATATCCCGTATGGCCTGATACCAGAACCTGCCCCTCTACTATCTGGTTTCCTCGGCGGTTTGGCACCAGGTTACTTACTGGCTGGTGATGAATGACTGGGACCGGAAAAGACAGTTGATCAAGGCCTATGTCCATGGAGATAAAACACAAGTTAACCAATACTGAGCGGCAATTAATTTACCGGCTTCGCTATGAAGTATATGTAAAAGAGTTGGGCTATCGGCAGCAGCACGCGTGCCATGATAAAAAGCTGCTACCGGATATTTTTGACCGTTCAGGTGATCCCTTTGCCGCGTTCAAAGATGGAATCGCTATAGGAACATGCCTCAGCAACTACACTATCAATAACGATCTCGGATACTATCCAAGTCTGTACAAAATGAAGGCGTTGGCACTTGACTATGAGAAATGCTCTTCAATATCGACAAAGTTGATCGTACATAAGGACTATCGAAAGAGCCCCGTTGCCTTCAAGCTAGCCCTTGCCACCTACATCAAGGGATTGAAAGACGGCATTAAGTACAACTTTGTGGACTGCGAGCCCGGAATGATTGGTTTTTTTCGCAAGCTTGGATATGTTGTACACCTCCCCGAAGTTTCCCATCCT
>DATBNH010000252.1:0-5724 GCA_036554405.1 Cellvibrionaceae bacterium
CCGATTACCACAGGCCTCGGGCAAATTCTGTTTTATCGGCTGGAAGACACCACTGGCACCTACAGTCTGACGGAGCTGCGGGAAATCCAGGACTGGATTGTTAAATACAATCTGCAAACCGTCACTGGCGTGACCGAGGTTTTGTCTATCGGTGGCGAGGTCAAACAGTTTCAGGTGCGCATTCAACCGCGCGCACTTTTGCGTTACCAACTGTCGCTGCCCGAAATAAAAACCAGTATTGAAGCCAACAATGCCAATGTGGGCGCGCAGTACCTTGTGCAAAATGACGAGGAATATCTGCTGCGCTCGGTGGGGCTGGCGCGAAACCTGGAAGACCTGCAGCAGATAGTGGTGAAAACTGTGGAGGGAACACCCGTGTACCTGCACCAGTTGGGTGAAATCACTGTGGGGGGCGATATCCGACGCGGTTTGGCACTGGCCAATGGTCAGGGCGAAACCGTAGTGGGGATGGTGTTAAAACTGATTGGTGCCAATACGTCGGAAGTTATTACTGCGGTTAAAACTGAGCTGGATACCATCAATGCCAGTTTGCCCGAGGGCGTGGTGGTAAAACCCTATTACGATCAGGCCCAGCTAGTGAAAGCAGCGGTCAATACGGTTACCGGGGCACTACTGCAAGGCATAGCGCTGGTGTCACTGGTGTTGCTGGTTTTTATGGGTGCCTGGCGGCCGAGTCTGGTGGTGGCCCTGTCGATTCCATTTTCGGTAGCGCTGGCGCTAATGGCTATGAAAGTCTTGGGGATTTCCGCCAATTTAATGTCCCTCGGTGGACTCGCCATCGCTATTGGCATGATGGTAGATGGTGCCGTGGTGGTGGTGGAAAATATTGACCGGCAACTGCGCCAGACGTCTGGGCATGTTTCGCTAACAACGCTGGTGCAAGAGGCGTGTCACGCCGTGGCGCGTCCTATTGTTTTTGCCATAGTAATTATTATTGTGGTGTTTATTCCGCTGTTCAGTTTGCAAGGCGTGGAAGGCGCCACCTTCAGACCGCTGGCTTATACCGTATCGCTGGCTATGTTGGCCTCATTGCTGTTTGCCCTGGTGGTGGCGCCGGTCATGGCCACACTGATCATGCGCGGCACGAAAACAGTACTGACTCAACCGGTTAAAGAAGCCTGGCTCACAGAGATGTTATCGCGGGGTTATCGGCCATTGGTTGCCGCGCTGGTGGCCCATCGCTGGGTAGCGGTATTTTTGGCGCTGGCGGTGTTGGTCACAGGCGCCGCTATTGCCCCCCGATTGGGTTCGGAATTTGTGCCGCGTTTTAATGAAGGTGATCTGCTGATCCGCGCCACCATGGCGCCGTCAATTTCTCTGGAAAAAGCCCGCGACTCCATGCAACTGTTTGAACAGCGACTGCTGGCAGAATTTCCCGACGTCACGCAAGTGGTCACTCGCGTCGGCCGAGGAGAAATTGGCGCCCATGCCGACCCGGTCAATAACGCCGAAATATTTGTTACGCTGAAGCCCCAGTCCGAATGGCAAACAGCACACAGTCTGGACGGTTTATACGCCGCTATGAGTCATGCCTTTGAGGATTTCCCCGGTGCCCGTTTTAACTTTACCCAGCCCATTGCCGCCTCGGTGGATGAACTAATGACAGGCACCAAAGCAGAGTTGTCGGCAAAATTATTTGGCGACAATTTATCGGTACTGGAAGCCAAAGCAACGGCCATTGCCGAGGTGCTGCGAACTATTCCTGGTGCCAGCGATGTACAACAGGATCAGGTAGACGGTGCCCCCCAAGTACGCATAACCCTGAAGCGCGAAGCCATCGCTCGCTACGGCCTGAGTGTGGATAAGGTGCAGGAAACTCTGCGCATTGCCGTGGGCGGCGCTACGGCCGGGCAGATATTCGAGGGCGTGCGTCGCTTTGATATTAACTTGCGTCTGCAGGCCGCCGCCCGCGACACCCAGGCGGCCATCAAAGAGCTGATGATTGTCAACGATGCCGGACAAACTATTCCCTTAAGCGAACTGGCGCAGGTGGAAACTCTGGTGGGACCTCGGCAAATAACCCGTGAAAATAACCAGCGTTTTATCAGCGTGCAAACCAATGTTCGCCAACGGGATATCGGGTCATTTGTGGCGGAAGCACAAACGCTTATCGCCAGTGAAGTGGAGCTGCCGCCGGGCTATTTTTTACGCTGGGGCGGTCAGTTTGAGCTGCAGCAACACGCCAATCAGCGCTTGCAGGTAGTGGTCCCCATCACTCTGGCGCTGGTGTTTATTATGCTGTTTGCCACCTTTGGTTCCCTCGGCAACGCGCTGTTGATTCTGCTCAATATTCCGCTGGCATTGGTAGGCGGCGTCGTGGCCTTGTGGTTAAGTGGCTTGAGCTTATCGGTGCCGGCGTCTGTAGGCTTTATTGCACTGTTTGGCATTGCCCTGGAAAACGCGCTGGTTTTGGTGAGTTATCTCAACCGACTGGTGGAAAATGGCATGGCTATTAATCAGGCCTGTATAAAGGCGGCCCAGGCGCGTTTGCGACCGGTATTGATAACAGCCGTCACCACCGGCCTCGGCCTCACTCCGTTGTTATATGCCACGGGTACCGGCAGTGAAGTCCAACAACCTTTGGCTACCGTGGTGGTGGGCGGTCTGGTTTCGTCTACCTTGCTAACGCTATTAATTTTACCAGCATTGTATCCGTGGTTTATCAGGAAAAAATAGAAAGCTAATTGCAAAAGCTGGCCTGCTGAGATAGTGGGTCAGCTTTAAGGGTGATTTAAAGTCACTTCATCTATTGGAGAGGTATGTAAATATAGCGAGTCGAGGGAGCAGACGTAGAATGACATTGCGTGAAATGCGTGGTGCGAATCAGTGGCATCTGCCAGGTAAACGCCTGGACAGGAAGCGGTAGAGCGATTCAAGGCGGCTGGTGCCGCCCTGATCCGGTTTGATCGTTACTCTTCTGAGTCTTGCCAATAGGGCGGATGAACGCTGGCACCTTGCATTAAGCCGTCCAACCCGAGCTGATCCAGCACGGTATAATTGCGACGATCCAGCAGGCCACCGGTATCCCAAAGAAAAGGCACCATCCCATTGGCGATAGCGCGTTGGGTAACGTAGTTGAAATAATAACCACGGCTTGCCAGGTGCAATTGCAAGTCATCACCGGTTAAATGGGTGCGAATGGTTGCGCCGTATTCACCGAGAATTACCGGTATGCCTTGGTCAACAAATTGGGTTTTCATTAAATCAAACTTTTCATCCACATGGTCTTCTTCGCCCCAGGTTGAATTGCGCTCGGGGTGTGACTCGGAATGAAAGCCTTCGCCCCAGAAGTAGGAGCGATTGCCCCAGGATTCGTCTTGCTCCATTAGGGTAAAATTGAAGGGGTCGTAAAAGTGAACTTCCGCCATCAGCTTATCGGCTACAGTATCCACAGGCATGCTGTGCATAAGCTCGTAGGTAGTTTGAATATCGGTTTTAGGCCCTTGAATCACTAAAACACGGTAGGCATTTTTACCGCCGGTCGCGCGCACGGTATCCACAAAGGTCTGGTGATAAGACAAGAGCACAGCCATTTGCTCGGCATTTTCCACATGGGGTTCATTGGCGCTGGCAAACATGACGCGCTCATCAAAGTCACGCAGTAAGGTAGCAATTTGTTCCCAGTAGGCCTTTTGACGGGCATTAACTTCATCGTGTTTTTCGGGGGTGATGTTCCGTTCCAGCCAGCCGCCATCCCAATGGATATTAACCAGCACATATAAGTCGTTATCAATGCAGTATTGCACCACTTCTTTTACCCGGTCGAGCCAGGGCTGTTCTATTTCGGCCGTGTCTTGATTGGCATATTGGTCCCAGGATACCGGCAGGCGAATAGCATTAAAGCCGGACGCTTTGGCAAAGGTCACAAACTCTTCGGTGATCACAGGATTGCCCCAGTAGGTTTCGGTTTTGCCGCCCATCGCCTCCAGGGTATTACCAATATTGAGGCCGATGGTAATACGCCCGGCAATCTCCGCGGCTGTGCTCTCCATACCGGTCATATCCGCTGGCAGTGGCTGGTTATTGTAATCGGGAAACATGGCCGCTGACGAAGATGAAGACGATGCCGAAGAGACAGATGAAGACGACGGGAATGATACAGATGAAAGACTGGAGGAAGTAACCGCAGAAGGCGTGCCGGAACTGCCGCTGCTACCGCAGGCGGATAACAACAGGAGCAATAAGGCTATGCCTGCATGCGCTAGAATTTTATGGGTCGTCATGGATTAGCCTTTGTATTTTTATTGATCTTGAATGGTTTAAAGCGCCGTGGGCTTTAACTCTTAGTTGTTTAACTACCACCACGCCACCAAAGGTTAACCCTTGGCGGCGGGTTTTATGTGAAGGTTTAACGAAGTTTTAACAGCTGTGACGCAACAGGCTGAAAGGTGCCTTGAGATTCGGCCAGCAAAGACGTTTTCCGCCCTACCAGGCTATAGATGGCGCATGAATAGGTAGCGCACAGATGGGTAGTGGACTCAATATCCACGCGCACTTGCAGAATTTTGGCGGTCAGCGGGGCACAAATGTGCATTTCATATTCCCATAACTCACAATTGCCCCAGGCTTGTTCGGCTGCCATCCGCACCGCCAAGTCCACCAGACAACCTGCAGTTGCACGGATATCTCCCTGCGTGTTGGCCAGTATAGGACTGCGCTTGAAGTTAAAGGTGCTGTGTTCGGTATCTCGCCTTAAGGAGGTAACATCAAACAATAGGGCAGCCGGATGATGTTTGATCAGCTTACTAGCGGGTAGTGCTTTAGATGTATGCGGGAGCGTTTGGGGTTCGGAAGACGTACTTATTATTCTCATGGTGGACCTCGGGGTGTTGGCTGGAGATGATCCTGATAAAGCTCAGCTATAACCTATCCGAGTCGGCGATTACTGGATAATGCTTTTCCTAAAAAGCTTAGGAGATGACGAATAGTTGAAGGTTTTTTTGCAAAAGTTGAAGACAATGACGCCTGAGGTATCATCAGTCATTGTCTGTTGCTATCAGCAGGGGATTTGTCATATATATCTTTGAATATTTTTGGCGTACAACCATACTCATCTTTAAATAGCTTGTTGAAATAAGAGACGTTTTTATAACCAACCCCATAGGCAATCTCAGCCACACTGGTGCCATCGGATTCGGCCAGTAAACGCGCCGCCTCGGTAAGGCGCAGCTTGTTCAGGTAGCCGGTAAAGGTAAAGCCCAGCTCGGCTTTCAAAATGTCGTTAATCTTGGTGCGGCTAACGCCAATGGCGGCGACCATGGTGTCCAGATTAAGCTCGGGATTTGGGTATTCTGTGGCCATAAAACGCAAAATGGCGCCTTTATCCCGGCTGTTTTGCGGCTCTATGGATAACTGTTGATAGGCCACCAGTGGCCGGTCTTGCTGGATTTTGATTCGCAAGTTGCTGATTAGGGCCCGGGTGTGTTGGCGAAATAGCCACACTCCAAATGCCGTCCAACTTACAAACAAAAAAGCGCCCAACAAGTACAGATAACGCCAGTCGTGCCCATTGAGCTGCAGAGCATTGAGCTGGATGCGTGATGCCGCTTCTCTTGGGCTCTGAAAGGTAGAGCCAAACTGAATTTTGGCGACTTTATCTAACTGATAGTCCGTCATGGAAAGCTTGAGCTGGAACCTGTCCAGCCACCACTGGGGCGTTTCCAGGCGGGTTAAATCCAGTGTGACCTTGCCCCATTGCTGGGT
>DATBNH010000274.1:0-5732 GCA_036554405.1 Cellvibrionaceae bacterium
TACCCGCGCACACAGGTATTATGACGTTGCTGGGAGATTTAAACCGATTGTATAAAACCGAGCCTGCGCTGTACTCCCGTAATTACAGTGCCGATGGTTTTGCCTGGATAGATTGCCACGACAATACCCAGTCAGTGATTAGCTACCGGCGTATCGCGGAAAATGAAGAGGTGATTGTGATACTGAACTTCACCCCGGTGTTGCGAAAAGATTACCGCATTGGGCTGCCAGAACCTGGGCAGTACCGCGAATTGTTTAACTCTGACTCCTCTTATTACGGTGGAAGTGATCAGGGCAATCATGGCTTGTTGGTCACCGAAGCGGTTAGCTGGATGAACTTGCCCTGCTCTGTCAGTTTAACAGTGCCTCCCCTTGGGGCGGTTATATTGAAACGATGTTAACAGGAACACAGCATGAAGGTGTTATTTGCCTGCAGTGAGGCCTACCCATTTATTAAAACCGGTGGCCTTGGCGATGTAGCAGGAAGTTTGCCACGCGCGCTTACTCAAAATGGCTGTCAGGTGCGAGTTTTGCTACCCGCCTACGCCAGCGTGCTGGAAATAGCCCGGGAAACTGGTGTTAAGAACCTGGGGGAATTTCAGGTTGATGGCGAGTTATTCACACTCTGGCAAACACGGTTGCCAGGCAGTCGCGTGGTGGTTTGGCTGGTTGATATCCCTGCCTTTTCCGAACGCGCGGGCAATCCCTATACTGATGCCACAGGCCGCGACTGGCCCGACAACGCCCAGCGCTTTTATGTGTTTTGTAAAGCCGCTGCGGCCATAGCCTGTGGCGAGCTTAAACTACATTGGCGAGCCGACATTGTTCATTGCCATGATTGGCAGAGCGGATTGATTCCTGCCCTGCTCAAAGATCGGCCACATTCTCCGGCCAGCGTGTTTACCATTCACAACCTGGCTTACCGCGGTATTTTTGATAAGGCCACCTTTATCCAACTGGGTTTGCCCTGGCACTGGTGGCATATGGATGCCATGGAGTTTTACGATCAGTTTTCTTTTTTAAAAGGCGGTATTGCCGCAGCCGATGCCATTACCACCGTAAGCCCAAGCTATGCCGAAGAGATTCAAACGCCGGCCTTTGGCTGTGGGTTTGAAGGAATATTGCAGCGGCGTAGTGATAAGTTGAGCGGTATTGTCAATGGTATTGATACCGAGGTCTGGAACCCGGGTAGCGACCCCTACTTGGTTGAGCGCTATAACCGACGTACCCTCAGCCGAAAGGTCGCGAATAAACTTGCTCTGCAAAAATACTTTAAGCTCCCGGTCGATCATGATATTCCTCTTTTAGGATTTATCGGCCGACTGGTGGAGCAAAAAGGTGTTGATCTGATTGTTCAAGCGTTGCCCAGTCTAATTGAAAGACACGCTTTTCAATTTGTGGCTTTAGGCAGCGGAGAACCGCATTTGCAACAGGCATTACTGGAGCTGGCTGACAAGTTTCCCGAACAGATGGCTATACAAATAGGTTATAGCGAGGCTTTGTCTCACCAGATTGAGGCTGGCAGTGATATTTTTTTAATGCCCTCCAGATTCGAGCCTTGCGGTCTCAACCAGCTTTATAGTCAGCGCTACGGCACTATACCTGTGGCTCACTATGTGGGGGGATTGCGCGATACCATTGTGCACTTTAGTCATTCCGAGGCGGAAAAAATAAGTATGTCCTCCTCGGCCATAAGCGCGATGGATGAAACCGGCTTTTTATTCACCGAAGCCACGACCACTAATTTGGCGAATGCACTTGATCGTGCCCTGGTGTGTTTTACTAATAAAAAGTTGTGGCGAAAATTACAGCTAAACGGCATGGGCCAGGATTTTTCGTGGGCGACCAGCGCCGCTCACTATATGCGGCTTTACCAGTCTTTAGTATAACCCTTATATTGAATGTTAAGATGTGGTAATAAAAATAGCCCTTGCCTGGAAATGCCAGTAATAGTGTTTTCTATAGGTTGGATTGCTAACAGTAGAGGACTGCATACTCTCTTACTCAACATAATCTCGTGCGAACTGCCAAGCGACTCGACCGCTGCGCGAGTTACGGGTCATGGCCCAGCGCAAAGCATGTTCACGGGTATCCTCTCCCCACTCCCCCCCCATGGCTGCTACCCAATACTCAGCGGCCGCCAGGTATTCCTCTTGGCGGAAGGGATAAAAGCTGAGCCAAATACCAAAGCGTTCCGAAAGCGAAGTTTTTTCCTCGATGCTATCACCGGGACGAATATCCTCTCCGTCATAGGTGGTTTCCAGGTTTTCACGCATGGTGTGAGGTAATAGATGGCGGCGGTTACTGGTGGCATAAAAGAGAATATTATCGCCGGGCGCACAGATGGAGCCATCCAGGGCAGATTTTAATGCCTTGTAATGTATCTCACCTTCTTCAAAAGATAAATCATCACAATAAATAATAAAACGCTCGGCACGATCGGCCAACAGTGCCAGTAATTTTGGTAAATCCGCCAGATCCGGCTTGTCGATTTCAACTAATTTAAGCGTGGTGTTGTGTGCCGCACAGTGGTGCCAGCAAGATTTAATCAGCGTCGATTTGCCGGTACCACGAGACCCGGTAAGCAGTACATTATTAGCGGCTTTACCAGAGGCAAAGCGCTCGGTATTGCGTAATATGACCGCTTTTTGCTGATCAACATTCTTAAGGGCATCCAGCGCAATAAAATGCGGCTTATAGACCGCCTCCAGAAAGCCACTTGGGACGCTTCGGCGCCAGTAAAAGGCGGGTGCATTCCAATCGATAACTGTAGGCTGCTCGGGTAAAAACTTCTCAAGCCGATCTATCAGTGCGTCCACTCGGGTCAGTAAGTGATTCATATCGGTCATAGATTTACCTGTCTGCCGGGGTTTTCTGTTCGATAAGAGTATTGATAGACGCTTGCAGTTCGCTCACCTGCTGTTGCAAGGCGGTAATGGCATCATATTCACTGGTATCAACCGGGTTTTCCTTGGCGTTTTCTTTTTCAATTACATTGACCACAATACCAATGATCATATTTAAAAATGCAAAAGCGGTTAGAAAAATAAAGCTCACATAAAAAATCCAGCTTAACGGATAAATCTCCATGGTTTCATACATGACATCTGTCCAATCTTCGAATGTCATCACCCGGAACAGGGTTAACATACTGATGGCAATATCACCCCAAAGATAGTCATTGACTTTAGCAAAAAACAAGCTGCCAACTGCCGCGTAAATATAAAATATGATAAACATTAGCAATGCCACATAGCCTAACTGCGGCAGGGCCTTGAGCAGAGATGCCAGCAAGATTCTGAGCTCGGGAATGATAGAAATCATCCTAAGCACTCGGAATACCCGTACCAGGCGGCCCACCAACGCCATTTCCGTGTCGTCGATGGGGATCATGCTAATAACAACTATTAATGTGTCAAAGATGTTCCAGGCGGATTTGAAAAAATCGCGTTTGCGTGGTTCGCCGATAAAACGAATAGTGATTTCGGTCAGAAAAAACAAGGTAATAAACCAGTCAAAAACGACAATGCCCTTCGAAACTAAAGGCGGAATATCAAAGGTTTTTGCGCCTATAACAACGGCCGAAAAGATAATAATCAAAATAACAAAAAGCTCAAAAGCCTTATTGCTACGCAGTTGGTGGAAGCGGGCTTGTAGGCCGGCACTGGAAAATTCCCGCGGTGGGCCAGGTAACTGAGTATGGGCGTCGGACATGAATGAAATCCAGAGAGGGTAAATGCAGCACGAAATTAATACAGGCAGTGATCGGCAAAAATGCGGGCATCATTATCAGACCAATCGGCATCGGCTATCAGCATTTGTTGATCACACCAGGTCTCGCTACCGGGTTCAGCGGGGACATCGGGTACATCTGTAGCTTGATCGGCGACTTGAGGGAAAACCAGCGTGGCCTCTACCGGCGATTGAGCAGGTTCGGCAGGTGTTGTGCTTAATACATAAAGCCCAACGCCCAGAGTGATTGCACCAATAATCAGGCTTGTCAGTGCGATTAACAGTGGTTTGTTCATATGGACTCTTCTGCGCTTATCCAGGTGATAATATCCAGTGCGTAGTAAGTAATAATAAGGTCAGCGCCGGCGCGTTTAAACGCCAGCATATTTTCCAGCACCAAGGCTTTTTCGTCGGCAAGCCCGGCGCTGGCGGCGGCTTTAATCATGGCGTATTCTCCGCTTACCTGATACACCGCCAGAGGCCTGCTGGTGTTGGCGCGTATGGCGGCTAATATGTCGAGGTAGGCAATCCCCGGCTTAACCATTAAAATATCGGCGCCTTCTTGTTCATCGCGCACAGATTCTGCCACAGCCTCACGGCTGTTGGCCGGGTCCATTTGGTAACTGTTACGAGTACCTTTGAAGCTACTGTCTACCGCATCGCGAAAAGGGCCATAGTAAGCTGAGGCGAATTTGGTTGAGTAGGACATCACCGGAATATGACTAAAACCGGCATTATCCAGGGCACTGCGAATAGCGATGATCATGCCATCCTGCATGCCAGAGGGGGCAATCATATCGACACCAGCCTGGGCACATACCACCACCTGCTTTTGCAAATTGGCAAGGGTTGCATCGTTATCCACATCGGCATCCGTGACAACGCCACAGTGGCCATGAGTGGTATATTCACAAAAGCAATTATCGCTGATAATCACCATTTCTGGTGCCGCAGCTTTAGCCGTTTTTATCATGCGAACCAACAGGCCATTATTGTTCCAGCTGTCACTGCCATCGCAGTCTTTATGGTGAGATACACCAAACAGTAGCACCGCGCGAATACCTCGCTGCCAGGCATGAGCTACTCTCTCGGCTAATTGCGTCTCTGGATAGCGCAACACACCGGGCATACTGTCGATAGCAACGGGACTGTCTATGCCCTCTTCCACAAAAATGGGGAGAATCAAATCGCTGATGCTGAGCTGATGTTCGCGCACCAGCTCACGCAGTGATTGGGTGCGGCGCAGGCGGCGAAAGCGAAAATCTGGGGTCATGGTGTTCTCCATTAAAGACGCAAGCTGTCTTCATGGCTCCATTGACAGGTGACCGTCATATCATCAGAGCCGGGGGTATGGAAATTGCGGCGCGACTCCCAAGTGAAGGTATGGGTACCGCAAAGTTCGGTTTCAAGATGAACCGTGGCCGATATCCAGTACATTTGCTTGAGCAGAGACTCGAATTGCGTGAGCCACTGGTTCCATTCATATTCCACTGCTTTGTAGCTGGCACCAAAGTGCATGACTTCGGTTTGGTAGTGACCGTGGTGGATAATCGGGTCGGGGATGGAAAACATCTCCTGGCATAAAAATGGCCATTCATCGGCATGGGGTAACGCCAACATAGCATCGCGATTAATGCGAATTCGCCCGCTCTGCTGGGCGCCGACGATACTGTCTTTAATACAGCCATAAACAATAGATTCAGGTTCCATAGGTTTTTCCTGAGCTAAACGTGCATTTTTTCAATTAAAGTCACCAACGCTGCTTCGTCGATAATATCGATACCCAGTGCCTCGGCCTTGGTTAATTTGGAGCCGGCATTCGGGCCTGCCACTAAACAGTCAGTATTTTTGGAGACACTACCGGCTACTTTGGCGCCGAGCATACGCAATTTTTCGACCGCTTCATCTCGGGTAAAAGTGGTGAGGCTGCCGGTGATGACAAAAGTTTTCCCCGTAAGCGGTAAAGGCTCTTCCTCAGCGGCAGGATCAGCTTCTGGCCA
>DATBNH010000300.1:0-1988 GCA_036554405.1 Cellvibrionaceae bacterium
CGATCAGAGCGCGGCGGGATTGGGCAAGCCGGCAATGGACAATGCGCTGAGTTTCAACTCGGTGGCAGAAGTCTCTCTGCCAGTGGCCCCCATTGCTGGTCTGCTGGTCCCTGGCGAACAAGCCGGCGCTGGACTGAGCGTAATGGCACGCGAGCACCTGATGGACGATAGCCTCTATTTCTGGCGGGTGCTGGCCATCAACGCCGACGGCTTTATTGTGGGTGCCAGTAATTTACGGGCCATTCGCACAGGGCTTTAACAGTATTGGCCATGCCGCAAATTGTCTTCAGCCGCTGTTTTGGCGGCCATTTCCTAAAGCGCCAGACGGTGGTGCTTTTACCTGTAGGTCGGTGCATGTAACAATGCAGGCTTTGCTCACAGGGAAAGGCCTATGACCACCGAACAAGAGTCCGAGGGGATGGCGCTGTTAGCGGCCATCGCCCGTAAGGATCAATCTGCCATCGCGGCTTTTTATCGTCTCTACGAATCATCGGTGTACCGGTTTGTACTGTCGCGATTGAACGATTCCCACGCCGCCGCCGACATACTCAATGAGGTGATGATGGAAGTCTGGAAGTCGGCCGATAAATTTGAAGGCCGCTCCAAGGTAAGAACCTGGCTATTGGGGATTGCTCACTTCAAGGTACTGGATCACTACCGCGCGCGTAAAAAACACGAGCACGAGGAAGTGGATGACCAGCTACCCGATGAATCGCCAGGCGCTCAGCAAGAGCAGCTATTGAGCGCGGCCCAGGATGCCCGGTTGCTCCAGCAAGCCATGGCTAAGCTCTCGCCTGAACACCGCGAGGTACTGCATCTGGCGTTTTTTGAAGATCTCAATTATAGCGAGATTGGCGAGATTTTCGGGGTGCCAGAGGGCACGGTGAAATCGCGAATTTTTCATGCCAAGAAGCTGGCGAAAAAACAACTTGAACGGTTAATGGTGGCCCCATGAGTAACGAGGACAAACTGGTCGAATTTATTAACGGCACGCTGGACGACGCTGAGCGCGAGCAATTGCAGCAAGCTCTAGAGGCCGATGATCTGCTGGCGCGCGAGGCCGCTTTTATGGGGGCTCTGCGCCAGGGCATCAAGCAAGAAGAAGTGACGCCTCCCGGTGAGCTGGGGCTGGCGCGTTTGAAAAAAAATATCAAAGACTACGAGCAAAACCGGCCGCAACACACAGCGGCTTCGGGCCAACGTTGGTGGAAACCGGCCGCTATTGCCGCCAGTGCACTGCTGATTTTGCAAACCACCGCGCTGGTTTTGTACCAGGACCAGCTGAGCGATAACAACGCCATGCAGCTATTGTCTGGCCCTACAGTAGAGCAGGGCGCGGTGTTGCAGGTAGTATTTGCCCCCGGCACCCAACTGGCCCAAGTGCAGGCACTGTTGTTGGCCATTGATGGCGATATTGTGCGCGGGCCGGGAGCGCTCGGGCTTTATGATATTCGCTTGCCGGAGAATGCCGATGTCGAGCAGGCGCTGGCACAGTTGCGCGCCAGTGCACAGGTGCAAGAGGCATCACCCAGGTGAAACAGCGTGCCCTGTACTTGCTGCTGGCGTTGCTCTTGTCTGTAAGCAGCGTAGCCCAAGAGCGCCCCGTGCCTGCTCGCGCCAGTCTTGCCGTACCGGTTATTCACACTCTGCAACCCTCTAGTTGTCTGCAACCGGGTGGGATGGTCGCCATTATCGGTGAGGCTTTTGGCTCTCGTGAGCGCTCATTGCACTTGCTTGGCGCCAAGACGCGTCTGCCTGTAGAGGTCGTGCGCTGGACCGACACCCGTATAGAAGCGCGGTTGCCGGTGGCCGAACGTCTGCGTGATAGCCGCTACCAACTGGGCCTGACAGCCGCCGATGGCCGTTGGTTGGGCGAACCGCTGAATCGATTGAATGTTTGCTCTCCCGCCCCGCGTCCAGTGGATGCTGTTTCCGAGCCACCGCGAGCAGAACCGCCACCGGCGCGCCCGCAAATACCTGCCCAGCCT